>JACCSF010000143.1 GCA_013813135.1 Thermoleophilaceae bacterium
GCCGTCCAGAGCGCCTGACATCCTCAGCGGCGGTCGAAAGACCACCCACCAACCACCCGAAACGGCCGCGCCACCACCCCCGGCGCGGCCGTTTCGACTCAGGGGTTTATCCGGGGCAAGTAGCTAGCTACCGCTGCCGACCGCTCGAACTAGCGCGCGCCCTGCGCCAGCAGGCGCCAGATCCGCTTGGTCACGGCCGGCACCTCGACACTCAGCGCCGACTCGCCGAGTTCGCGCGCCCACTGCGCGGTTCCGGACCGGATCACGATGCCGCCGCCCAAGCCGTACGCCACGAAGGCCGGCTCGTTCGGGTCCCGCCCGGCGCTCGCGATCGGCCGTGCGGCGGTCGGCAGCCGGCGCGACTGCTCGAACTCCGTGAAGTCCCCGATGAAGGAATCCAGCCCCTCGAACAGCCCCAGGCCGTCCTCGAACACGGTCAGCGGGGCGCTCGATGTCTCCAGGGGCGTGGTGGTCTCCCCGAACGCGTTCACCCGCAGCCTGCGTGGGTCCACCAGCCGGTCGTCGCGTATCCGCACGGAGCGCCGGAAGGCGTCCACGCCGAAGGAGGCAACCCGCAGGCCGTCGGCCACCTCGTCGCGCAGGCGGCGCAGCAGCGGCTCCGGCAGCCAGAGGGCGCTGCCGGCGAAGGCCACGCCCGGGGCGTTGCCGAGGGCGGGGCCCTCGCCGCGCGCCAGCGACAGGTCGGTGGTGAGGTCGTAGGCGAGCCGCTCGCGGTCGAGGTAGCGCAGCAGCGGGGCGACCTCGGCCCCGAAGCGGGGCGGCAGGCCGCCCCCGGCAAAGGGCCGGTCGAGGCCCAGGGAGCGCGCCTTCGGAAACGAGTCCGCAAAGCCGTCGAAGTCGTCGTCGACCGGATTCAGCCCCTGCCACGAGATCGCCGGCAGCACCACCAGCGGGCGTGCGCGCGCGGCGGCGCGCTTCGACTGGGGCAGGCCGGCGACCGCGATCGGCCAGACGGCGCGGTGCCGCCCGGCGCGCACGCGGGCAACGTAGAGACCGGTCTTGGCGTTGGACGGGATCCCCACCCGGAAGCGCCCACCGAGGCGCTCGCCGCGGCGGATCGGCTGCGGGTCGCCGAGGCGGGAGACGACGAAGTCGAGGCTGCGGTCGAACGGCCCGGCCTCGAACGTCGCCACCGAGCCGGCGGGGACCACCTCGAGCGGGCCGCGGAGCGTGAAGCCGCGCACCGAGACGCCCGCGCCCGGGCGTGCCAGCCGTAATCGCGGCACGCTGGCCGGCGCCACCGCGAGGTTGCCGGCCTTGTCGCGCACGCTCACGGTAAACGCGTAGTCGCCATCAGGCGCGGGCCCGGTCCGCTCCGGTCCGGTCGCCACCTCGCCGCGCCACACGCCGACACGCCCCTTGCCGCGAAAGCGGCGCATCACGTGCGGCCTGGCCGCGTCGTCGGTGCGGAAGACGCGGAACTCGGGGGCCGAGTTCTTCGGGCCGCTGTAGCGGATCGTCACCTCCGGCGCCTGCCCCGGCTCGCCCGGCGCAATCACGTCGGGACCGGCCGACACCAGCTGGACGCGCGGCGGCCGCCGGTCCACCCGAATCTTCTTGGACGAGTCGATCACACGCCCCTCGTCACGGCGCAGGACGCGCATCCGGTAGACGCCGTCCGGCACGGGCAGGCCCTCGTCGTCGCGTCCGTCCCAGCGGAAGCGGTGCTTGGCGTCGCCGCCCAGCTCGCCGTCGTCCGCCAGGCGGCGAACCTCGCCGCCCTCGCCGTTCATGATCGAGAAGGTGACCTGCGCGGGCTCGGACAGGTCAAAGCCGACCTCGATGGAGTCGCGATAGCGGTCGCCGTTGGGCGAAAACTGCTTCGGCTTGGCGGCGAAGCGGATCACGAGCGGGAACTCGCTCTTGAGCTGCTGCGTCACGAAGAACGCCGCGATCGTCGCAACCACGAGCAGCGCGAAGACCGCGCGGACGACGGGACGGGCCATGTCCGCGAGACCCTAGTGGTTGAGAATGTCGGTCGGATGCGCGTTCAGCTCATCGATCCTTCCGCCGACGTGCTGCCCTACGACCATGCCCTTGCCGCCGCCCTGGCGCGCCACGGCGCGGATGTGGAGTTGGTCACGTCGCGCTTCGTCCACGGCCCGGCGCCTGTCCCGGACGGCTACGCCGTCGCTCAGTCCTTCTACCGGCTCGCCACCGGCCCGGGCGCGCGGCATCCGCGCCTGCGCCGCGCACTGAAGCTCGCCGAGCACGTGCCCGACACGCTGCGCGTGCGCCGCCGGGCGATAACCGCCGACCTCCTGCACTGGCAGTGGCTCTGGCTCGAGGCCGTGACCACGCGCCTGCTTCCGCGCGGACGGCCGCAGGTGCTGACGATGCACAACGTGATCCGGCGCGGCCGCTCGGGACGCAAGCTCGCCGACCGCATGGACGCGGTGATCGTCCACACCCGGCACGGGGCCGAGCTCCTCGGAGCCGGGCCGCGGGTTCACGTGATCCCGCACGGCGCCTTCGACCACCTCACGCGCCAGGCCGAAGAGCGGCCGCTGCCGCCCGAGCTGGCGGCGGTGAAGGGGCCCGTGGTGCTGTGCTTCGGCGTGGTGCGCCCGTACAAGGGAGTCGACGTGCTGGTGGAGGCGTTTCGGTCCGTCGAGGGCGCGGAGCTGTGGGTGGTCGGGCGCCCGCTCGGGGTATCGACCGAAGCGCTCGACGCGGCGCCGAACGTGCGCTTCGTGCCCCGCTACGTGACCGATGCCGAGCTGCCCGCCTACTTCCGCCGCGCCGATCTGCTGGTGCTGCCCCACCGCGCCGTCGACGTGTCGGGCGTGCTGTTCGCCGGTCTGGCGTTCGGCAAGCCGATGGTGCTGTCCGACGTGGGCGGCTTCCGCGAGGTGGTCGAGGAGCACGGCGCCGGGCGCCTGGTGGCGCCCGGAGACCCGCGAGCTCTGAGCGAGGCGATCGCCGGGCTGCTGGCCGATCCGGCGGAGCGCGAGCGGCTGGCCGAGCGCGCCCGCGCCGCTGCCGCGGGGCCCTACTCCTGGGACTCGGTGGCACAGCGCACGCTGGCGGTCTACGAAAAGGTGCTCGCGCGGTGAGGGTCGTCTTCATGGGCAAGAGCAAACGCTCCGCGGTGCGCGCGCTGGACTGGCTCGTCGCGCGCGGTGTAGAGGTGGTCGCGGTGGTCGCGCCTGAGCCCGACGAGCTGACACACGAGCAGCAGCGGCTCGACCTGGCCGCCCGCCGTCACGGGCTGCTCGGGGTGTCCGAGGCGGAGCTGTACGCCAACCCGCCCGCCGACGTGGACGTGGTCATCTCGTTCCTGTTCTGGAACCTGATCCGCGAGCCGCTGATCTCGCTCGGCCGGGTCGGCTGCCTGAACTTCCACCCGGGTCCACTGCCCGACTTCCGCGGCGTCGGCGGCTACAACGTGGCGATCCTCGAGGGTCTGTCGAGCTGGGGCGTGTCCTGCCACTTCGTCGACGAGCACTTCGACACCGGCGACTTGGTCGAGGTCGAGCGCTTCCCGATCGACCAGGCGGCCGAGACGGCCTTCTCGCTCGACCTCAAGAGCCAGGACCACCTGGTCGCGCTGTTCGAGCGGGTGCTGCAGCGCGTGCTCGACGGCGACGAGGTCCCGCGCGTGCCCCAGGGCGACGGCCGCTACCTGTCGCGCGCGGAGTTCGACGAGCTGCGCGTGGTGCGCCCCGGCGACGACCTGGGACGCAAGCTGCGCGCCTTCTGGTACCCGCCCTGGCCCGGCGCGGTGGTCGACGTGGACGGGCGCCGGCTGACTCTGGTGGACGAGCCGCTGCTGGCGGACGCCGCGGCCGCCTACCGCGACGCGGGCAGGCTGCCGTAGCGGGCCGCGCAACGTGACCTGCGTCACATAACCGGATGGCCGGTCGCGAGTACTCTCGGGCGATGAGCTGCGCGGCGTGCGGTACCGAGAATCCCGCCGGTGCCCGGTTCTGCATGGGCTGCGGCGCCCAGCTCGAGCACCGCTGCCCCAGCTGCGGCACCCCCGCGCCGCGAGAGGCCCGGTTCTGCATGAACTGCGGCGCGGCGCTCGGCGCGGCGGCCGGCGGTCCACGCCCCGGCCCCGAGCGGCTCCCAGAGGAGCGCCGCCAGGTGACGGTCCTGTTCGCGGACCTCTCCGGCTACACGGCGGTCGCCGAGCGGATGGACCCCGAGGCCGTGAAGGCGCTCGTGGACCGCGTGCTGATGCGGCTCGGCGAGGAGGTCACCCGCTACGGCGGCACCGTCGACAAGTACATCGGCGACAACGTGATGGCCATCTTCGGCGCCCCCGTCGCGCACGAGGACGACGAGGAGCGCGCCGTGCGCGCCGGCCTCGGCATGCAGGCGGCGATGGGCGACGTGAACGCCGACGGTCCCGACGACGTTCACTTCGAGCTGCGCGTCGGCGTGAACACCGGCGAGGTGCTGGCCGGGGCCGTAGGCCAGGCCTACACGGTTGTCGGCGACACCGTGAACGTGGCCGCGCGCCTCCAAAGCGCGGCGCGACCGGGCAGCGTGACGGTTGGCGAGCGCACCATGCGCGCCTCGGGCGGCGCGGTTCACTACGAGCAGCTCGAGCCGCTGGAGCTGAAGGGCAAGTCCGAGCCCGTGCCCGCGTGGGAGGCGGTGGCGGTGCGAGCGCGCCAGGCGGTCGGCCGCGCGGCTCCCGCGCGCGAGGCGCCGCTGGTGGGCAGGACGCACGAGCTGTCGACGCTCGAGACGATCTTCGAGCGGGTCGAGCTCGAGCGGGCGCCCCACCTCGTCACGCTGGTCGGCGAGGCCGGGGTCGGCAAGACTCGGGTGCTGCGCGAGCTGGAGCGGCAGCTCTGCACCCGCGCGGTCACCCCAACCTTCCGCACCGGTCGCTGCCTTCCCTACGGCAGCGGCATCGTGTTCTGGGCCCTCGGCGAGGTGCTGCGCGACGAGTGCGGCATCGTCGACAGCGACTCGGCCGAGGAGGCGTGGGTCAAGCTGCGCGACTACGCCCTCGACCTGTTCGGCGGGAAAGGGACGGCCGTGGGCGAGGAGGCGGAGCGCAAGACCGCGCTGATCGCCCGGCTGATCGGCCTCGAGGTGCCGGCCGAGCTGGTGCCCGTCGGCGAGGACCCCGAGCGGCTGCGCGAGTCGTTCTTTGCGGCCCTGCGCGCGGGAATCGAGTCGATGGCGGGTCGCAGGCCGCTGGTGCTGGCCTTCGAGGACATCCACTGGGCCGACGACGGCATGCTGGACGCGATCGAGCACCTCGCCCAGTGGGTGCGCGCGCCCCTGCTGCTGGTCTGCCTGGCGCGCGACGAGCTGCTCGACCGGCGTCCGAGCTGGGGCGGCGGGCGCGGTTCGGCAACACAGCTGGTGCTCGAGCCGCTGACCACGGTGGAGACGGAGTCGCTCGTCGCCGCGCTGCTGCCGGAGGGCGAGGCTGTGCCCCCAGCCGTGGTGGAGCGCTCGGGCGGCAACCCGCTGTTCGCCGAAGAGATGGCGCGGCGGATCGCCGACGGCGGCATGGAGGCGACCGAGCTGCCGGAGACGATTCAAGCGGTGCTCGCCGCGCGCCTGGACGCGCTCGAGCCCTTCGAGCGCCGGCTGGTGCAGCAGGCCGCCGTCGTGGGCCGCACCTTCTGGGAGGGCTCGCTGGCTCCGCTGGCGGGCTCCGACCCGCGCCAGCTGGAGCGCGCGCTGTTGTCCCTGCAGGAGAAGGACATCCTCGCTCCGGGCGCCGAGAGCCAGCTCACCGGCGAGCGCGAGCTGGCCTTCAAGCACGTGCTGATCCGCGACGTGGCCTACGGGATGCTGCCCAAGGTCGTACGGGCCCGCAAGCACTTCGAGGTCGGCGCGTTCCTAGAGGAGCGCGCCGGCGACCGCACCGACGAGGTCGTGTCCCTGCTCGGCGAGCACTACGGTCGCGCGGCAACCCTCGGCCGGGAGGGGGGTCTTCCGATGGACGAGCTCGACCGCATGCAGCGGCGGGCGATGCAGTTCCTCGAACAGGCGGGCGACGCCGGCGCGCTGCTGTTCGCCAACCGCGAGGCGGCGGAGCACTACCGCCACGCGCGCCAGAGCTGCCCCCAGGACGGGCGGCCGGACGGCGTGCGCATCGGCGAGAAGCTGGGCGACGTGTCGCTGCGCCTTGGCCGCGTGGACGAGGCGATCGCGGTCTGGCTGGAGTGTCTCGACTGGCATCGCATCGAGGAGGACCTCGAGCGGGTGGCCGACCTGCACCGCAAGATCGGCGCCGCGCTCTCGCACAAGGGCGAGCGCAAGGCCGCCATCGAGCACTACCAGAAGGGCATCAACCTGCTCAAGGACGGGCCGCCGCGGCTGGAGCTCGTGCGGCTCTACGAGGAGGCCGCCTGGCTCTACCTGCATACCGGCGACAACATGCTCGCGATCTACGCCTCGGAGAAGGCGCTGCGGCTGGCCGAGCGGCTCGGCGAGACGCGCGCGGCCAGCAGGGCGCACGGGATCTTCGGCCGGGTATTCGGGCGCATCGGCGACACCGAGAAAGCCCGCCAGAACCTCGAGCGCGCGGTCGAGCTGGCGCGCACCCCTCGCGCAGACCTGCGGCCCGGGGCGCCGCGCGAGGACCAGAGCGAGACGATCTTGGCGCTGTCGGCACTCGGCCGGCACCTCGAGGTCTCCGAGGCGGAGGTGGGCGCGGCGCGCGTGGCGTACGAGGAGGCGCTGGCGCTCGCCGAGAAGATGGGCTCGCTGCCCGCACAGGTGGAGCTGCATGCGTCGCTGGCCCAGCTGGCGGTGTACGGCGCCGACTGGGAGCAGGTCGAGCGCTCCACCGAGGCGAGCGCCGAGCTGGCCGAGCGCGAAGGGCTGGTGGGCAAGCTGTGCCTGCCGATCGCGCTGCGCGGCGTGCTGCGCTGGCGCGAGGGCAACCTGGAGGAGTCCACCGTGCTGTTCCACCGCGCGCACGAGCTGGCCGAGCAGGTGGGCTGGTCGGAGCTCGCCTTCCAGGCGCTTTTCGGCCTTGCCACGGCGCTGCGCGACAGCGGGGACCTGCCCGGAGCGCAGGCGGCGCTCGACCGGGCGCTTGACGTGTGCGAGCGGGCCGGGCTGATCGCCCAGTCGATCCAGGCGACCGCGGCGCGCGCGGTGATCCTGATGCTGGCTCATCGCCGCGAGGCGGCGGTCGAGGCGGCGCGGGAGGCATCCGAGCTGGCCGAGCGGCTCCACTACCCGATCGGCCGCGCCGCCGCGCTCGAGGCGCAGGGCATCTGCGCCGAGGCCCCGGAGGCCGGCGCGAAGCTGCTGGCCGAGGCGGCCGACGCCTGGAGCGACCTCGACCGCCCGCTCGAGGCTGCGCGCGCCCGGCTGCTGGCGGGCCAAGTGCTGGTCGCGGCCGGCGCTGAGCGAGGGCGGACGGTGCTCGTGGACGCCGCCGACGAGATCGAGGGCCTCGGCGTGCATCACCTCTCCGAGCGAGCCCGGACGCTGGCCGCCAGCTGAGCGCTCGCCTAGGGCGCCTTGTCGGCGCCGGCGATCACGATCACCGTCGCATCCCCCGCCAACGCCTGGCTGGACGGGTTGACCGGCTCCCGCTGGTCGATGCCGAGACGGCGGCTCACGGCCCTCGCCTCGGCCTGGTGGCCGGGCGCGTACTGGACGACCGACTCGGCGAGCTGCTGGTCGGAGAAGTTGGTGATGGTGCCCACCTTGAAGCCGGCCGCGCCGACCTCGTCGCTGAGCGTCGCGGCCAGGCCGGGGACGGTGGTGCCGTTCAGCACGGCCACGGTCACGCTCGCGGGCTTGATGGCGCCGCCCTGCTCGCGCTTGGGCTGGCCCGAGCCCTCTTTGGCGTTGTCGTTGCCCGGCGCGCCCTGACGGTCGCTGCCGCCGCTGTCGTCGCCGGTCAGCTGCGTGACGCCGTAGGCCGCCGCGCCGCCGAGGGCGAGCAGCCCCACGAGCATGATCGCGACGTAGCGGGGGCCGAGCCGCCTGTACCAGGCCTCGTCGCGCCGGGGCGGCAGGATCGCGGTCTGTTGAGGCGCCTGCCGTGAGGGGGCTCCAGGCCGGCCGCTGAAGCGCCCCCCGCCCGAGGGCACGCC
>JACCSF010000168.1 GCA_013813135.1 Thermoleophilaceae bacterium
GGATAGAACGCACGAGGGCCCGGCGTTTGCCGGGCCCTCAGCGACCTGTTTGGGCGCAAGCGCCGGGCGTGGCCCGGCGCGCAGCGACCGTCTCTACATCATTCCGTCCATGCCGCCCATGCCGGCCGGCATTCCGCCGCCGCCATTGTGCTCCGGCATCTCGGCGATGATCGCCTCGGTCGTCAGGATGTTCTTCCCGATCGACGCGGCGTTCTGGAGCGCGGAGCGCGTGACCATGGCCGGGTCGATGATGCCCTCGGCCACCAGGTCCACGATCTCGCCGGTGTCGGCGTTGAGACCCTGGTTCTTGCCCTTCGCGTTGCGCACGTCGTTGACGACGACGGAGCCCTCGAGTCCCGCGTTGTCGGCGATCTGGCGCAGCGGCTCCTCGAGCGAGCGGTGGATGATCATGGCGCCCGTACGCTCGTCACCCTCGAAGGCGTCGAGCTTGATGGCGTCCTGAGCCCGCAGCAGCGCCACGCCGCCGCCCGGCACGATGCCCTCTTCGAGGGCGGCCCGGGTGGCCTGCAGCGCGTCCTCCACGCGGTGCTTCTTCTCCTTCATCTCCGTCTCGGTGGCAGCGCCGACCTTGACGACCGCGACGCCGCCGGCCAGCTTGGCCAGCCGCTCCTGCAGCTTCTCGCGGTCGAAGTCCGAGTCGGTGTTCTCGATCTCGGTCTTGATCTGGTTGATGCGACCCTTGATCGCCTCCCCCTCACCGGCGCCGTCCACGAGCGTGGTCGTGTCCTTGGCGACCACCACGCGACGGGCGCGGCCGAGCTGGGAGAGCTGTGTGTTCTCGAGCTTGAGGCCCATCTCCTCGGTGATCACCTCGCCACCGGTGAGGATGGCGATGTCCTCGAGCATGCGCTTGCGGCGGTCGCCGAAGCCCGGTGCCTTGACCGCGACCCCGGTGAAGGTGCCGCGGAGCTTGTTGACCACGAACGTGGCGAGCGACTCGCCCTCCACGTCCTCGGCGATCACCAGGATCGGCTTGCCCGACTGGATCACCTGCTCGAGCACCGGCAGGATGTCGCGCACGGAACCGATCTTCTGGTTCGCGATGAGGATGTAGGGATCCTCGAGCGTGGCCTCCATGCGGTCCTGGTCGGTGACCATGTAGGGGGAGATGTAGCCCTTGTCGAACTGCATGCCCTCGGTGAACTCGAGGTCCATGCCGAACGTCTGGCCCTCCTCGACGTTGACCACGCCGTCCTTGCCGACCCGATCGATCGCGTCGGCGATCACGTCGCCGATCTCGTCGTCGGCGGCGGAGATGGCCGCCACTCGGGCGATCTGGTCCTTGCCCGAGATCTCGGTCGAGATCTTCTTGATGTTGTCGACGACCTGGTCGACCGCCTTCTCGATGCCGCGCTTGAGAGCAAGCGGGTTCGCGCCGGCGGCCACGTTCTTCAGGCCGTCGCGCACGATGCGCTGGGCCAGCACGGTCGCCGTGGTGGTGCCGTCGCCCGCTACGTCGTTGGTAGAGGTCGCCACCTCGCGCACGAGCTGAGCGCCCTGGTTGGCGAACGGATCCTCGATCTCGATCTCACGAGCGATCGACACACCGTCGTTGGTGATCGTCGGGGCGCCGAACTTCTTGTCGATCACGACATAACGGCCCTTCGGACCGAGCGTGACCTTCACAGCGTTTGCGACGGCGTTCACGCCGTCTTCGAGTGCACGACGTGCCTCGACGTCGTACTTGAGCTCCTTGTGAGCCATGTGTTCGTTTCCTCCTAGCTCGCGACCTTGGCGAGCACGTCCGACTCACGCAGGACGAGCAGATCCTCACCCTCGACGATCACCTCGGTGCCGCCGTACTTCGAGTACAGGATTTCGTCGCCTTCGGCTACGTCGAGCGGAATACGCTTCTCGCCGTCCTCGTCCCACCTGCCGTCTCCGACCGCAAGGACCTTGCCGCGCTGCGGCTTCTCCTTGGCCGTGTCAGGAAGGACGATGCCGCTTGCAGTGGTCTCCTCTTCCTCGATCGCCTGAATGATCAGGCGGTCTCCTAGAGGCTTGAGATTCATGGGCATACCTCCATCTGAAGTGCTGGAACTTGGCACTCCCAGGGAGGGAGTGCCGGCCTGGCACTCTAGCAGCGAGAGTGCCAACGGAGGTACGCGCCTGTGAACTCAGTTCTGGCGGGGACCAGAGGGCCGCATGCGCTCCTGCACCTCGGACGGGCGGTCCGAGATCTGGGAGAAGCGCACCACTGTGACGCTGTCGTCCGTCTCGACCTTGCGCCCGTAGATCTGCTCGAGGAAGTGCACCATCTCGTCGAGGCGGCGGAACTCGGGGTTGTCGTGCTCGATGTCCCGCGGCGACAGCTCGCTCACCTTCTTGACCTCGACCGAATCGATCACGGCCTCGAAGATCCTCTCGCGCGGCGAGTGCTGGAAGCCGACCGTGATCAGCACGACCTCGCCCTTGCGGTACTTGTTGCTCTTGTCGCCGAGACGGATCGTCGCGGTCTTGCGGCCGCGCTTGAGCTGGTCGACGAAGATCGGCGAGTAGAAGTTGAGGACGAACACGACGGAGCAGCCTAGCGGCCTTCCCCCAGCCGTGAAAGCGCGGCCTCGGCCATCTCCCGCTCACCCTTGTAGGCGAGCCGCTTCGACGCCTCCTCGAGGGGGATCCAGAGCGCCTCCTCCGCCTCGTGGTCGTGGTCGTCGACGCTGCCCGATCGGTAGCGGAACAGGAAGAAGGCCACGATCTTCATGACCCGCTCGCCGCCGCGCACGTACCAGTACTTGACGTCGCCGAGCCGCTCGACGAGATCGGCCTCCAGCCCCGTCTCCTCGCGAACCTCGCGCCGCGCCGCCTCCGCCGCCGACTCCGCTCCGTCCGGGTGGCCCTTGGGCAGCGCCAGGATCTGGTCGCGCACCCGCACGACGGCCACGAACGGCCGCCCCTGCATCCGGCGCACCACCACGCCCCCTGCCGAGAACTCGTGGATCATTGCTCGTCGCTCACGAGCGGCACGAAGCGCACGGAGGCCACCGCCTCCTCCTCGCCGTCGCGGAAGCGCATCAGGTATTCGCGCCGGCGGCGGGCGACCGGGCACACCAGCGCGGCGCCCGGCGCCAGCTGGTCCAGGAGCGCCTGCGGGGGCTCGTCCCGCGCGGTGGCCGTCACCGAGATGCCGTCGAACGGAGCGCGGTCGGACGCGCCGCGCGCCCCGTCGCCAACGCGCACCTCGATGTTGTCGTAGCCCAGCTCGGCGAGCGGCGCGGCGGCGACGTCGGCCAGGCTCTTGTAGCGCTCGATCGTCACGACCTGGGCGCACAGCCGCGAGAGCACCGCGGCCGCGTAGCCGGATCCAGTGCCCACCTCGAGCACGGTCTCGTCGCCGCGCAGCTCGAGCAGCTGGCACATGCAGGCGACGATCCACGGCTGCGAGATGGTCTGGCCCTCGCCGATCCGCAGGGCGCCGTCGCGGTAGGCGCGCCGCCGCTGGTCCTCGGGCACGAACAGCTCGCGCGGTACCTCGGCCATGGCCGCGAGCACGCGCTCGTCGTGGATGCCGCGGCGCCGGAGCTGGCGCTCCACCATGCGGGCGCGTGCGTCAGTGGATGTAGTTGCGGAGCCGTCCTGGGTCATGCACGGTCACCTTTCCCCGTCCCAGGGTGACCACCCCGGCGCGCTCGAGCGTGGCCAGGAAGCGGCTCGCGCTCTCGCGCGAGGTCCCGGCGAGGTGCGCGATCTCGGCCTGCGTCGCACGGATCAGGACTTCGTCCTCCGGCGCGCCCTCGGCCTGGCGCGAGATGGTCTGGGCGAGCAGCGCGCTCGCGACCCTGCCTGCGACCGTCTGGAACGACTGCTGGAGCAGCCGCTCGTTGGTACGGCTGACGCGCTCGGCGAGAGTGGCGAGCAGCTTCAGCGCGAGGTCGGGGTTGCGTTTGATCAGGCGCTGGACGTCGCCGGCGAGCAGAGCCACCGCCCGGCAGGGCTCGACCGCCTCGGCCGTGGCCGAGCGCGTCTCTCCCCGGAACATGGCCAGCTCCCCGAACAGGGCGCCGCCGCGCAGCTCTGCGAGCGCCACCATGCGCCCGTCCTGGTGCTCGCGGGTGAGCACCACCGCGCCCGATCGCAGGAGATAGCAAGTGTCTCCCGTGTCGCCCTCGCGGAAGATGATCTCGCCGCGATCCCAGTGGCGCGGGACCGCGACCTGCGCGACGGCCAGCAGCTCGCGCGGCTCGAGGCCCATGAAGACCTCGGTGCGGGCGAGGAGCCGAGCGGTTTCCTCCCCAGTGGCCATGTGCGGATAATGACTGTATGGCCGTCGCACGTGAAGCCGTGAGCCCCGGGGACGTCGAGGACGCCGCCCGCCTGATCGCCGGAAAGGTGCGCGAGACGCCGGTCCTGCCGGCCGGCGAGCTGTCTCGCCGGGTGGGCGCCAAGGTGGTGCTCAAGGCCGAGAACCTCCAGCTGACGGGGTCGTTCAAGGCGCGCGGCGCCACCAACATGATCGGCCGCCTGCCCGACGAGGCGCTGCGCGCGGGGGTGGTGGCGGCCAGCGCCGGCAACCACGCCCAGGCTGTCGCCTGCGCCG
>JACCSF010000173.1 GCA_013813135.1 Thermoleophilaceae bacterium
CGCCGAGGTGGTCCGGCGAGCCGGTGTAGACGCGCTCCTCGGCGCCGGTGGCCACGAGCCACACGTCACAGGGCGGGTCGATGCCGCGCAGGCGGGTGGCGAGCGCGGCCACCACGCCCAGTCCGGAGGCGTTGTCGTTGGCGCCGGGGGCGGGAGGGGCGCTGTCGGTGTGCGCCATCGCGATGCGCAGGCAGCTGGCGGGCGTGTCGAGCGACCCGATCACGTTGCGCGATCGCCCGTGGCCGGGCACCGGGAACTCCTGTACGGCCACTTGCAGGCCGGCGCCCCGGAACGTGCGTGCCATCAGCCGGTGCGCGCGAGCCTCGCCGGCGCTCGCCGCCGGCCGCGGACCCCAGGACGAGATGCGGACCGCGAGGTCGTGTGCGGACGGCGCGGCGGCCAGCGCGACGCCCAGGATGGCTAGGAGAGCAGCCGTTCGAGCTCCTGCGGCTCGGTGACCGGGGCCTGGCAGGCGAAGCGCTCGCACACGTAGGCGGCCGGGCGGCCGTCGACGGGCGTGCGGTCCTGGAGCAGCGGCACGCCGTCCGGCGCGCCGCCGGCCACCACGAGGTGCGGGCGAAACGCGCCGCGCACGACGCGCTCGAAGGGATGGAGGTCGTCGCCGACGAGCGCCACCTCCTGCACCTGCGAGAGGTGGAAGTCCAGCGCCTGCAGCAGGTGCCCGAACGCCTGCGGCTGCTGCGCGCCGAGCTCGTGCAGCAGCCGCAGCACGCCTACGGCGCCGTCCTCGTAGCGGTGGTCGCCGCTCAGCGCGGCCAGGCGCAGCAGCCCGTAGGCGGCGCTCGCGTTGCCCGACGGGATCGGGTGGTCCTCCAGGTCCTTGCGGCGGGCGACCAGGCGCTCGTGGTCCGACGAGGTCTCGAAGAAGCCGCCGTTCTGCTCGTCGCCAAAGCGCTCGATCGTCGTGTCGGCGAGGGCGCGGGCGTCTGCGAACCAGCACGGCTCGAAGCTCGACTCGTAGAGCGTGAGCAGCGCCTCCAGCAGGTAGGCGTGGTCCTCGAGGTAGGCGTTAAGGCGCGCGCGGCCGTCCTTCCAGGTGCGCAGCAGGCGGCCCTGCTCGTCGCGCAGCGACCCGAGCACGAAGTCGGCGGCCCGGCGTGCGGCGTCGAGGTAGTCCGCACGCTCGAGCACGGCGCCGGCCTCCGCGAGCGCGGAGATCATCAGCGCGTTCCATGACGTCAGGCGCTTGTCGTCGAGGCTCGGCCACACACGCTGGGAGCGCACTTCGTACACGCGCCGCCGCCACTCCTCGAGCCGCTCCGGCGTGCCCGGCCCGCGGACGGGGATGTTCGCGCCCTCGAAGTTGCCGCGGTCGGTCGCTCCGAACCAGGCGATCGCCTCGTCGGCATCGGGCTCGTCAGCGAGGGCCGCCCGCAGCTCGTCGACGCTCCACACGTAGAACTTGCCCTCCACGCCCTCGGAGTCGGCGTCGAGCGCGGAGAAGAACCCGCCCTCGGGGGCGCGCATCTCGCGCAGCGCCCAGTCGAGCGTCTCCTCGGCGACGCGGCGAAAGAGCGGGTCGCCGGTCACCTGCCAGCCGTGCAGGTACGCGCGCGCGAGCAGCGCGTTGTCGTAGAGCATCTTCTCGAAGTGGGGGACGAGCCAGTACGGGTCGACGGAGTAGCGGGCGAACCCGCCGCCGATCTGGTCGTACATGCCGCCGGAGGCCATCGCCCGCAGCGTGTGGGCCGCGATGTCGACCTCGCCGCGGCGCAGCAGGAACTCGAGCGCGGAAGCCGGGGGGAACTTCGGCGCCGAGCCGAAGCCGCCGTTCGCGGCGTCGTACTGGGAGCGCAGGCCCTCCACGGCGGCGTCGAGCAACTGCGGCTGGAGCGGTTCGTTCGACGGGCGAAGCTTCGCACCGCCCTGGAGGCGCTCCGCGATGCGGCTGCCGCCGGCGCGGATCTCGTCGCGCTTGTCCCGCCACGCCTGAGCGACCGCGCCGAGCACCTCGCGCCAGCTTGGCATGCCCATGCGCGACTGCGGCGGGAAGTAGGTGCCGGCGTAAAACGGGACCTGCTCGGGCGTGAGGAAGGCATTGAGCGGCCAGCCGCCCGACCCGGTCATCGCCTGGCAGGCCTCCATGTAGATCGAGTCGATGTCGGGCCGCTCCTCCCGGTCGAGCTTGATGCAGACGAACAGCTCGTTCATCAGGCGAGCGGTCTCGGGATCCTCGAACGACTCGCGCTCCATCACGTGGCACCAGTGGCAGGCGGAGTAGCCGATCGAGAGCAGAATCGGCCGGTCCTCCTCGCGCGCCCGCGCGAGCGCCTGCTCGCCCCATGGGTACCAGTCCACGGGGTTGTCCTTGTGCTGCAGGAGGTAGGGCGAGGTCTCGTCGGCGAGGTGGTTGGGCATCGCCTGTGAGGCTACCCGGGGCGGGGGGGCCGCCCCGCTTTACACAGAAAACGTGTTCAGTTACACACAATCCGTGTAAACTCCCGGAATGCGCCAAGCCAGCGGCGACCTCTTCCCCTCCGACTCTCCCATACCGGCCAGCCAGATGATCGGGCGTCGCGACGACGTGCGGGAGATCGCCACTCGGCTGGAGGCGGGCACCCATCTGATCGTCGCGGGCCCGCGACGTACCGGCAAGACGAGCGTGTGCGAGGCCGCGCTCACGCGCGCCCGGCGGCGTGGCGCCTACGTCGCGAAGCTCGACCTCTTCCGCGTCTCCGACGCCGCCGAGCTCGCCGAGGCGCTGGCGGCGGCCGTGATCGCCAATCGCTCCGCCGCCCACCGCTTGCTGCGCCG
>JACCSF010000396.1 GCA_013813135.1 Thermoleophilaceae bacterium
GAACTGGACGCCGACGTGGTCCTCTGCGACGAGGGCCCGGAGCCGGGCGGGCGGCTGCTCGCCGAGGGCGCGCACGAGCACGCCCGCGAGCTGGCCGAGCGAGCACGCGTGGCCGGGGTGGAGCTGCTCACCAGCGCGCCGGCGCTGGGCGCCTTCGACGGCCTCGTGCCGGTGTGGCAGGGCGACACGCTCCACCAGATCCGCGCCGGCCGCATCGTGTACGCCACCGGCGCGGTCGAGCAGCCGCTGCTGTTTCCCGGCAACGACCTGCCGGGCGTGATGCTGTCCGGCGGCGCCCGCCGCCTTGCCTCGCTCTACGGCGTGAGCCCCGGCACCCGGGCCGTCGTGGCCACCGTCTGCGACCGCGGCCTCGAGGCCGCCCTGGCGCTGATGGACGCCGGCGTGGAGGTGGTCGCCGTGGCCGACCTGCGCAAGAACGGCAGCAGGCCGGCGCTCAACGAGCTGATGCGGCGCGCGGTGCGTCCGCTGCGCGGAGCCACCGTCGCACAGGCCACCGGCCGCGGCCACGTGCGGCGGGCGGTGCTCGCCGCGCCGGGCACCACCGGTGGCCCCGAGGTGACCGTCGATTGCGACCTGCTCGTGGTGTCGGGCGGCAGCGCTCCGGCCACGTCGCTGCCGCTGCAGTCCGGCGCGCGCACTGCCTACGACCGCAGGCGCGGGTGCTTCGTGCTCGAGCAGCTGCCCGACGGCGTCTACGCCGCCGGCGAGGTGGCCGGGAAGGGCCTGCTCGATGCCGCCGAGCGCTCGGGCGAGGTCGCCGGCCGCCGGGCCGCTCACGCCCTCGGTTTCGGCGACGACGACTCGCGCGCCCGCGTCGAGGCGGACCGCGAGCAGCTCCACAACGGAAACGGGCCGGCGCCAGACGTGGCGGTCCCACCGCCGGTCACCGGCGAGCGCAAGGGCAAGTGCTTCGCCTGCCTGTGCGAGGACGTGACCGCCAAGGACATCCACCTGTCGGTCGAGGAGGGCTATGACTCGATCGAGCTCTCCAAGCGCTACACGACGACCACCATGGGTCCGTGCCAGGGTCGCATGTGCCAGCTGCCGGCGGTGCGGCTGATGGCGCAAGAGACCGGCCAGAGCCTGGAGCAGATCGGCACGACCACGGCGCGCCCGCCGTGGCACGCAGTGCCGATGGGCGCGCTCGCCGGCCGGCCGTTCGAGCCCGCCAAGCGCTCGGCGATCCACGGCCGCCACCGCGAGCTGGATGCCACCGTGATGTGGGCGGGCGACTGGCGGCGCGCCTACGACTACGGCGACCCCGCCGCGGAGGCGCTGGCCGTGCACGAGGCGGCGGGACTGATCGACGTGTCGACGCTCGGCAAGCTGATCGTGCGCGGCCCGGACGCCGGCGAGTTCCTCGATCGCCTCTACCCGAACCGCTTCTCGAACCTCAAGCCGGGCCGGATCCGCTACGGCGTGATCGCCAGCGACGCGGGCCGGATCATGGACGACGGGACGATCTGCCGCCTCGACGACGACAGCTTCTATGTCACCACCACCTCGAGCGGCGCCGGCGCGGTTTACGAGTGGTTCTCCTGGTGGCTGGCCGACTGGCCGCTCGACGTTCACCTGACCGATGTCACGCAGGCGCTGTCGGCGGTCAACCTCGCGGGCCCGCGCGCGCGGGAGATCATGTCCAAGCTGACCGAGCTCGACTGCTCGGCCGAGGCGTTCACGTACCTCGACGGCAAGCGCGCCGAGGTGGCCGGCGTGCCCTGCCTGATCCTGCGCATCGGCTTCGTGGGTGAGGTCGGCTACGAGATCCACTGCCCGTCGGCGCACGGCGAGCACCTTTGGGACGCTCTGATGGAGGCCGGCGCCGAGCACGGGATGAAGCCGTTCGGCCTCGAGCCGCAGCGGCTGCTGCGCCTGCAGAAGATGCACATCCTGATCGGCCAGGACACCGACTCCGAGTCCACACCGTTCGGCGCAGCGATGCCCTGGATCGTCAAGCTCGACAAGGACCAGGACTTCATCGGCAAGTGGGCGCTGGAGCGCGTTGCCGGCGAGGACCTGGAGACGACGCTGGTCGGCATCAAGCTGCAGAACGGCCACGTGCCGACCGAGGGGGCGGTGGTGCTCCCGGACGGCGACGGTCCGGTCGGCCAGGTCACGAGCGCGCGCTTCTCGCCTCAGCTCGGCGGCGTGATCGGGATGGCCTGGGTGCCGGCGGCGCTGGCGAAGGACGGCTCGCGCGTGACGATCTCCGACGAAGGCAAGCGCTTCGAGGCCGAGGTCGTGACGACACCCTTCTACGACCCGGACGGCGAGGTGCTGCGCTCGTGAGCCTGGAGTTCCTCTCGCCGGCCGCGTCGGCCGTCGCGCGCAGCCCGATGGAACGCGAGGCGCTGGCCGCGGGCGCGCGGCTCGAGCAGCGCGACGGCTGGAACGTGGCGGTCAGCTTCGACGGCGAGGAGCGCCACCGGTCGACCGTCGCCTTCGCCGACCGTTCGCACCTGGGCAAGCTGGAGCTCCACGGGGAGCATGAGTTGGAGCTGGGCCAGGCCACGCAGCGGGACGCAGCCTGGTGGTGCCCGACCTCGCGCGCCCGCGCCCTCGTGCTCTGCGAGCCCGACCGGACGGCGGAGCTGCGCGAGCGCCTCGGCGACGGGGTCGTGGACCTCACCTCCGCCATGGCCGCGCTCACGATCGCGGGGCCGCTCGCCCCCGAGGTGTTCGCCCGCTTCACGGCGATCGACCTGCGTCCGCAGGTGACGCCTGTGCACGGCTTCCGGCCAGGGTCGGTGGCCCGCACGCCGGGCGCCGTCCTGCGCGAGGCAGAGGAGCGCTGGCTGATGCTGTTCGGCGCCGCGCTCGGCAGCTACGTGTGGAGCGTCGTGGCCGACGCCGCCGCGGCGCTCGGCGGCGGGCCGGTCGGCATCGAGGCGCTCGCTCCCCTGGAGGAGGTGTCCCCGCGTGCGTGAGATCTTCCGCACCCGCCGGATGTGGCGCAAGCGCTCTGAGCTGAAGGACTCCTACGACGTCGTGATCGTCGGCGGCGGCTCGCACGGCCTCGCGGCCGCCTACTACCTGGCCAGGGACCACGGGATCGGCAACGTGGCCGTGCTCGAGAAGAGCTACATCGGCTCGGGGGCGGCGGGCCGCAACACCACGATCCTGCGGGCCAACTACAAGACCGTCGAGGGCGCGCGCTTCTACGACGCGTCGCTGAAGCTCTACGAAGGGCTCGGGGCCCAGCTCAACTTCAACCTGCTGTTCTCGCAGAACGGTCACCTCACGCTCGCGCATTCCGACCGGGCCATGTTCGTGATGGCCAACCGCGCCGAGGTGAACCGCATCAACGGGATCGACTCACGCCTGATCTACCCCGAGGAGATCAAGAAGCTCGCGCCGGCGATGCAGGTCGACAACCCGGACGCCGTCTATCCGATCCAGGGCGCGCTCTACCACCCGCCGGGCGGCGTGATCCGCCACGACGCGGTGGTGTGGGGCCTCGCTCGCGGGGCCGACCGCGGCGGCGCGGAGATCCACCCATACACCGAGGTGACCGGCATCGACCGCTCCAACGGGCGCGTGACCGGAGTGCAGACCAAACGTGGGCCGATCAAGGCCGGCACGGTCCTCAACTGCACCGCCGGCTGGAGCTCGCTGATCTCCGGCATGGCCGGCCTGCGGCTGCCGATCACCACCCACATCCTCCAGGCCTGCGTCACCGAGCCGCTCAAGCCGTTCCTCGACGTGGTCATCGTGTCGTCGCAGATGCACGTCTACATCTCGCAGACCGACCGCGGCGAGGTGCTGATGGGCGCCGAGATCGAGCCCTGGACCACCTATCGCATGCAGGGCACGCTCAACTTCATGCAGGAGGTCACGCGCCACACGCTCGAGCTGTTCCCGCAGCTGGAGCGAGCGCGGCTGCTGCGCAGCTGGGCCGGGCTCTGCGATCTCAGCCCGGACTACAGCCCGATCCTCGGCAAGACCGAGGTGGAGGGATTCCACATCAGCGCCGGGTGGGGCACGTACGGCTTCAAGGCGGCGCCGATCGTGGGCAAGACGCTCGCGGAGCTCGTGGCGACCGATCGCACACCCGACCTGATCGCGCCGTTCGCGCTCGAGCGCTTCTACGAGGACAAGCTGGTGTCCGAGCTGGCAGCGGCCGCGGTCAGTCACTGATATATCAGCGCTAGGATTCACGGCGGAGGAGAGAGAGATGAAGAGCAGCCTGGAGATCGCGCAGGAGGCCGAGCTCAGGCCGATCGAGTCGATCGCCGAACAGGCCGGGCTGTTGCCCGACGAGGTCGACCCGTACGGGCGCTACAAGGCCAAGGTATCGCTGGGTACGCTCGACCGGCTCAAGGACGCGCCCGACGGCAAGCTGGTCTGCGTTGCCGGCGTGACGCCGACCAAGGCGGGGGAGGGCAAGACCACCACCGCCGTGTCGCTCACGCAGGGCCTGGGCCAGATCGGCAAGGACCCGCTGCTGTGCCTGCGCGAGCCATCGCTCGGGCCGGTGTTCGGCATCAAGGGCGGCGCGGCCGGCGGCGGCATGGCCCAGGTCGTGCCGATGGAGGACCTCAACCTCCACTTCACCGGGGACATCCATGCCGTCGGGGCGGCCAACAATCTCCTCGCTGCCCTGATGGACGCATCGATCCTGCACGGCAACCCGCACAAGATCGACGCGCTGCGGGTCGGGTGGAAGCGCGCGCTCGACATGAACGACCGGGCCCTGCGGGCGATCACGATCGGCCAGGGCGGTCGCGCCAACGGGTACCCGCGCGAGTCCGGGTTCGACATCACCGCCGCATCCGAGGTGATGGCGATTCTCGCCGTCTCGCGCGACGTGCACGACCTGCGCAAGCGGCTCGGCGCGATCACGGTCGCGCAGTCCTTCGACGGCGGCAAGCCCGTCACGGCCGAGGACCTCGGGGCTGCGGGCGCGATGACCGTCCTGCTCAAGGAGGCGATCAAGCCCAACCTGATCCAGACGCTCGAGGGCCAGCCCTGTATGATGCACGCGGGGCCGTTCGCCAACATCGCGCACGGCAACTCGTCGCTGGTGGCGGACCTGATCGGGCTCAAGCTGGGCGACTACGTGATCACGGAGTCGGGCTTCGGCTCGGACATGGGCATGGAGAAGTTCTTCGACATCGTCTGCCGCGGCGGCGGCCTGCGGCCGAACGCGGTCGTGCTGGTGGCCACCGTGCGCGCGCTCAAGCACCACGGCGGCATCGAGGACGACCCGCGCGTGGAGCACGTGCGCGGCCTGGCGGCGATCGCCACCGGGGCGGCCAACCTGCACCGCCACCTCGGCATCGTGCGCAGCTTCGGGCTGCCCTGCGTGGTGGCCGTGAACCGGCGCCCCGGCGACACCGACGACGAGGTCGAGCTGGTGCGCTCGCTCGCGCTCGAGGGCGGGGCGTTGGCCGCTGAGGTCAACGACGCCTTCGCCCGCGGCGGCGAGGGCGCCGCCGAGCTCGCGCAGGCCGTCGCCGACGCCTGTGAGGAGCCGTCGGAGTTCAAGCTCGCCTACGAGGACGACGATCCGATCCAGGTGAAGATCGAGAAGGTCGCCAAGCAGGTCTACGGCGCGTCGGACGTCGTCTTCTACTTGGACGCGGAGCGCAAGATCCGCCAGTACACCGACGACGGCCTGGATAAGCTGCCGATCTGCATGGCGAAGACGCACCTGTCGCTGTCGGCCGACCCGGCGCTGCGCAACGCCCCGGAGAACTTCACCCTCCCCGTGCGCGACATGCGCGCGTACACGGGCGCGGGCTGGCTGGTGCCGCTGTGCGGCGACATCCAGCAGATGCCGGGCCTGGGCAAGACGCCGGCTGCGCTGAACGTCGACATCGACGGCGAGGGGAGGACCGTCGGGCTCTTCTGAGCCCGCCCGCGATGTCCCGCAACCTCACCGACATGCTGCGGACGCATGAGCCCGAGGCTCGCCCGACCGCGCTCAACGTGCTCAAGCAGGCGATGGACGAGCACGGAGAGATCACCGACGACGACCGCCGCCGCGCAGCGGCTCTGTCCGGGCTGCCGGAGGCGACGGTGTACGGCGTCTCCACCTTCTACGACGACCTCGTCCAGCCGCACGGCCGGCGGCACGTGTCGGTGTGCACCGGCACCGCGTGCTGGGCCGCCGACTTCGGCGAGCACGTGGCGGCCGTGGGCGAAGGGCTCGGCCTGGGCCTGGGTGAGCGCTCCGAGGACGGCGAGGTGTCGCTCGGACAGACGGTCTGCCTCGGCTTCTGCCACACGGCGGGCGCCGTGCGCGACGGCGACGTGGTGGACGCGGGCGCCGGCGTCGTGGACCGGGTGCTCGCGGGCGCCGTGCGTCAGGCGGCCGAGCCGGACGGCGCCACCGTGCTGGACGAGCCGGTGCTGCTCGCGCGCGGCTCGTTCGAGGGGCTGCGCCACGCGCGCGCTTCGCTGAGCCCGGAGCAGCTGCTGGCGGAGGTCAAGGCCGCCGACGTGCGCGGCCGCGGCGGCGCGGGGTTCCCGGCAGGCACGAAGTGGGAATTCGCCGCGCGCGCGGCGGACCCGGACAAGGCGATCGTCGTCAACGGCGACGAGGGCGACCCGGGCTCGTACATCGACAAGCTGCTGATGGAGCGCAACCCGGAGCTGCTGCTCGAGGGCATGGCGCTGGCCGGCCACGCCGTCGGCGCGCGCCGCGGCTATGTGCTGGTGCGCTCCGAGTACCCGCTCTCGACGCCGGTGCTGCGGGGGGCGGTGGAGCGGGCGCGGTCCGAAGGCCACCTCGGTGACTTCGACGTCGAGATCGTGGAGGGCGCGGGCTCGTACGTGGTCGGTGAGGAGACCGCGCTGCTGGCGTCCCTCCAGGGCTTCCGCGGCACCGTCTCCGCCCGCCCGCCGTTTCCCGCGGAGCGCGGTTTCCACGGTAAGCCGACCGTGGTCCACAACGTGGAGACGCTCTGCAACATCCCCTTCATCGCGGTTCATGGAGCGGAGGCCTACAAGGCGCTGAGCCCTGGCGCCACGCCGGGCACGAAGCTCGTCTGCCTCAACGACCGCTTCCAGCGGCCCGGCCTCTACGAGGTGCGCTTCGGCACGCCGGTGTCAGAGATCTGCGAGGGACTTGGCGGCGGGCTTCGGGACGGACGCTCGATCAAGGCCGTACAGATCGGCGGGCCGCTGGGCGGGATCCTGCCGGGCTGGAAGCTGGACACGCCGTTCGACTTCGACGAGCTGGCGGCTGAGGGCTGCATGGTGGGCCACGGCGGCATCCTCGCCTTCGACGACCGCACGGACGTCCGCGCGCTGGCGCGCCACCTGCTCGAGTTCGGCGCGCACGAGAGCTGCGGGAAATGCTTCCCGTGCCGCATCGGCCTTCAGCGCGCGTTCGAGATGGTCGACCGGCCCGGGGACCTCGACCGCGGGCGGCTGGAGGCGCTGCTGGAGACGCTCGAGCTGGGCTCGCTGTGCGCGCACGGCGGCGGCATGCCGGCGCCGATCCGCAGCCTGATCGCCCACTTCGGCGAGGAGCTGGGTGTGGCGACCCCGGCGCAGCCCGAGCTCGACACCGACCCGCACATGCGCCGGCCCGAGGAGCGCCGCGAGGACGACCCGGGGGGACGCGGGGCGTGAGGCTCGAGATCGACGGGCAACCGGTGGAGGTCGAGCCAGGGGCGACGATCCTCGAAGCGGCGCAGGCGGCAGGCCGCTACGTGCCGACGCTCTGCTTCGACGACCGCATGGCGCCGTTCGGCGCCTGCCGCGTCTGCATGGTCTCGATGGAGGGCGGGGCGGCGCCGGTGGCCGCGTGCACCACGCTCTGCCGCGACGACATGAAGGTCCAGACCGAGGAGGCGACCGCGCGGCGGATCGCCGCCGCCACCGTCGAGCTGGTCCTGTCCGAGCTGCCCGAGCCGCCGGCCGAGCACACCGAACTGGCCACCGTGGCGCGCTACTTCAAGATCGGCGAGCCGCGCTGGCAGGGCGAGCGGCGCCGTCCGGCGCACGACCGGCGCCATCCCTACCTGGCTCTGCAGCACGAGCTGTGCATCTCGTGCGGGCGCTGCGTGCGCGCCTGCGACGAGGTGCAGGGGGCGTTCGCGCTCACCGCGACCGGCCGCGGATTCCACTCGGGCATCACCGCCGGGCTGGACAGCGGCTTCGTCGACTCGACCTGCGTGTCGTGCGGCGCCTGCGCGGACACATGCCCGACCGATGCGATCACGGAGCACTCTCTGCTCGAGCTCGCGTCGGAGTACACTGGAGAAGAAGGAGGCACCCCGTGAACTCACGGTTCGACGCCACGACCACCACCACCTGCGGCTACTGCGGCGTGGGATGCAGGCTCGACGCTCACCGTGTCGGCGGGCGCATCATGTCGATCAGCCCGGCGCTGGACGGCCCCGCCAACAAGGGCCACACGTGCGTCAAGGGGCGCTTCGCGCATCAGTTCACGCGCTCGCGCGACCGGCTGACGGCCCCGCTCGTGCGCGAGAGCGGCGGCTTCAGGCTCGCCTCCTGGGAGGAGGCGATCGACCGGATCGCCGACGCCTTCGGGCGCATCAAGGCCGAGCACGGTCCCGACGCGATCGCGGGGCTGGCGTCCTCGCGCGCGACCAACGAGGACTGCTACGTGATGCAGCGCATGATGCGCGCGGCGGTAGGCACGCACAACATCGACAACTGCTCGCGCGTGTGCCACTCGCCCACCTCCTGGGCGCTGCGCAGGTCCTTCGGCATGTCGGGGGCGACCGGGTCGTTCGACGACATCGAGGCCGCCGACGTGGGGCTGATCATCGGCGCGAACCCCACGCAGGGACATCCCGTGGTCGGCGCCCGCATCAAGCAGGCCGCGATCAAGGGTCTGAAGCTGATCACGGCCGATCCCCGCCGCATCGAGCTGGCCGACTACGGCCAGCTGCACCTCGGCATCCGCCCTGGGACCAACGCCGCTCTGCTCAACGGCCTGGCGCACGTGGTCATCCGCGACGGGCTCGTGAACGAGTCGTTCGTGGCCGAGCGCACGGAGGGCTACGACGCCGTCGCCGAGCTGGTCGAGGCCTACACGCCCGAGGCGGTCGAGGAGATCACGAGCGTGCCGGCCGCCGACCTGGTGGCAGCGGCCCACCTGTACGCGCGGTCCGAGCGCGGCAGCATCCTCTGGGGGCTCGGCGTGACCGAGCACCGCTACGGGTCGGAGTGCGTGCGGCTGATCTGCAACCTGGCGCTGCTGACGGGCAACGTCGGGCGCCCGGGCGCGGCGCTGCTGCCGCTGCGCGGCCAGAACAACGTGCAGGGCTCGTCGGACCACGGCGCGCTGCCGGACACGTTCACCGACTACCGGCACGTCTCCGACGAGGAGGTCGCCTCCTCCTTCGAGGCGCGCTGGGGCGTAACGATGAAGCGGGAGCCCGGGATGAAGATCCCCGAGATGTTCGACGCCGCGGTCGAGGGCCGGCTGCGCGCGATGTTCATCTTCGGCGAGGACGTCGCCCAGACCGACCCCAACACCGAGCACGTGGTGCACGCGCTCGAGTCGCTCGACTTCCTCGTCTGCCAGGACATCTTCGAGAACGAGACGACGAAGTTCGCGGACGTGATCCTGCCCGCGTCGTCGTTCCTCGAGAAGACCGGCACGTTCACGAACGCCGAGCGGCGCGTTCAGCTGGTGCAGGCGGCCAACGACCCGCCCGGCGCCGCCAAGACCGACTTCGAGATCCTCACCACGGTGTCCCGGGCGCTCGGGCACGAGATGGGCTACGACACGCCCAGCGACGTGATGGACGAGATCGCGGAGCTGACGCCGCGCTACGCGGGCATCAGCCACGCGCGGATCGGCCGCCGCGGGCTTCAGTGGCCGGTGGCGCCGGACGGCACCGACACGCCGATCCTCTACGAGCGCGAGTTCGAGCTGCCCGGTGGGCGCGCCCAGTTCGCCGCGCTGCCCTACAAGCCCCCGGGCGACCAGGCCGACGAGGAGTTCCCGCTGATCCTCGTGACGGGGAGGCGTCTCGAGCACTACAACGCCGGCACGATGACCCGCCGCACCGGCAACCTGACGCTGATGAGCAGCGACTCGCTGGAGGTGCACCCGGACGACGCGGCCGCGCTGGGCGTGCAGGACGGCGAGACCGTGACGCTGCGCAGCCGCCGCGGGCAGGTCCAGCTGCCGGTGCAGATCACGCCGCGCATCGAGCCGGGACACGTGTTCACCGCGTTCCACTTCCCCGAGGTGCGCACCAACCTGCTGATCGGCCCGTCGGCCGACGTCAACACCTCGTGCCCCGAGTACAAGGTGGTGGCGGTCGCGGTGGAGCCGGCCGGCGATCGGGTCGGCGAGCCGGTGGGCGCGGGCGCCGCAACCGCCTAGTCCCCGCGGGATGCTTTCGCAGGTCGCGGTCAACGGCGGCACCGATGAGGTGGCCGTCGAGTTGCCGTTGGAGATCCGCCTGAACGGGTCGCCGGTCGCGGTGACGATGCGCACGCCGGGGCACGACTTCGAGCTCGCTGCCGGCTTTCTCTACGGCGAGGGGATCGTGAGCTCGGCGCCCGAGCTGACGCTCACCGACGACCTGGCGGCGAACACCGTCGACGCTCGCGCCGACGGGGCGCTTGCGCCCGCGACCCGGCGCTTCTACACCACGTCTTCCTGCGGGATCTGCGGCAAGGGGGCACTCGAGGAGGTCGAGGCGATCGCGCCGGTCGTTTCCGGCGGGCCGTCGATCTCGCGCGCGCTGCTGGCCGACCTGCCCGACCGGCTGCGCCAGCCGACCTTCGAGCGCACCGGCGGCCTTCACGCGACCGGGCTGTTCGACGCGGCCGGCGAGGCGCTGCTGGTGCGCGAGGACGTGGGACGCCACAACGCCATGGACAAGGTGATCGGACACGCGCTGCTGTCCGGGGCGCTGCCGTTCTCGGAGAACGTGCTCTGCGTGAGTGGTCGGGTGGCGTTCGAGCTGGTTCAGAAGGCGGCCCGAGCGGGCGCCCCAATCCTCGTCGGAGTGGGCGCCCCGACGTCGCTTGCCGTGGAGCTGGCCGCGGACCGCGGTCTCACGCTGGCCGGCTTCGCGCGAGGCGGACGGGTCAACGTGTACACGCACCCGCAGCGGGTGCGCTAGGGCCTTGCCGCCCCGGCAAGCGCGATCGATTGGGTTCAGAACGGCAGCACGGATTTCCGCTGCTTGCGCCGGTGGCGGCGGCGCAGCAGCTCGCCGGCGAACAGCGTGAGGCCGATCGTGACGACCAGCTCGACGGCACGGCGACCGCGGAACGACGACTCGCCGTGCTGGCGCTGGCGCATGTGCACCGGCACCTCGAGCAGCTTCAGCTTGGCGTCGGTGATCCGAACGAGCGCCTCGACCTCGGGCGCCTCGCAGACGTAGGGGTCGGCGAGCAGCTCGATCGCGCGATGGTTGACGGCGTAGAGGCCGCTGGTGCCGTCCGAGATCGGCTGGCCGAGCCGCAGCCGCATCAGCAGGCGCAGCAGCGACGTGCCGACGACGCGCTCGGGGGTGGGGCGGTAGCGCTCGCCCTCGTTTCCGGAGTCAGGCAGAAAGCGCGAGCCGACGGCCACGTCGCACGCGCCCGCTCTCACGAGCACGAGCATGCGCGCCAGCTCGGCGGCCGGGTGCTGGCCGTCGGCGTCGAGCCGGCCGCAGTAGTCGTAGCCGCCGTCCGCCGCGCGCCGGTAGCCCTCGGCGATGCCGTTGCGCAGCCCCCGGTTCTCGGGAAAGGTGACCACCTGCGCGCCGCCCTTACGGGCGACCTCGGCGGTGTCGTCTGTCGACCCGTCGTCGATCACCAGCACGTCCGCACCTCCGAGCTCGCGGCGCGCGTCGGCGAGCACGGCCGGGAGCGAAGCCTCCTCGTTCCATGCGGGGATGAACACGAGCGTGTCGGCCACGTGCGGATTATCGCCGCGTGGGCCCCGGGTAGACGCACCGTGATAGCGGCTACGGCGACGGGAGGCCAGATGATGAAGGCGCTCGGCAGGATCTCACCCGCGACTGTGCTGGCCGGGCTGGCGCTGTTCGTCTCGCTCGGCGGAGTCTCGTACGGGGTCGCGGCAGGGTCGATCGACAGTCGCGAGATCCAGAACGGGACGGTGCAGAGTCGCGACGTGCGCGACGGCTCGCTCCAAGGGCGCGACGTCGCAAACGGCTCGCTCCAGAGCCGTGACATCAAGGATGGAGTGCTCGCGGGGGACGACGTCAGGGATCGTTCGCTCACCGGGGCCGATCTCGCCGACAACGCCCTCGGCGACCGCGAGGTCGACGAACCCCAGCTCGATCTCAACCGCCTCGGCGGGGTCAGCGCTACCCGCTACGTCAAGAACGTCACGCGCGTGGAGACCCGTACCGCCAACGACGCGGTCACGCCCAAGGCGGCGCCACCGGCGCGCTGCCCGAAGGGCAAGCGCCTGATCGGCGGCGGGGCGCGGGTGGTCGCGGCGGCGGTGGTGCCGGTCGCGCTCGCGGCCAATGGCCCGGACGGGACCGCGTGGACGGCGCTTGCCTACGCCACCGCGCCGACCGGCGCCTGGCAACTCGTCAACGTGGCGATCTGCGGCTAGACGGCGCGCACCTGAGCACGCCGGCGGCGGTGGCGCCCGCGCACGCGGCGCGGCTCGCGCGGCTCCTCGTGCACGACCAGCACGGGGGTGGCGCTGCGCCGGTTGAGGCGCTCCCCGACCCGTTCGAGCAGGGGCATCCGCCTGCGGTGCGACTGGCCCACGATGACGAGATCCCAGCACCCGCTGCGGGCCTCGCGGAGCAGTGCGCGCCCCGGCGAGCCGCGGCTGACGAGCTTCGTCACCGGGATCTCCTCCGGAACGAGCTTGGCGGCCTCCTCGACGTTGCGCTGAGCCCAGTCGAGCAACTGCTGCTCGAGCTGGGCGCGGCTGACGGGCAGGACGACCGGGCCGGCACACGGAAGCGGCGGCGGACCGGGCGCGCTGCTCAACAAACCGAGCCGCCCGTGACTCGCTTCAACCAGCTCCACCGCTCGCTCAAGGGCCGCCTTGGCGGCGGGACTGTCGTCGACCCCGACGAGGATGCGGTGGAACATCGCGGGCTCCATTCCTTAGCGTGCTAATCAGTCTATCAGAGTCCTTAGCACGCTAAAGTTCTACACGTGACGGCCACCCAAGTTCAAGAGGTAGTGCACCGCGCCGCTCACCGGGAGTTCGGCGACGCGCTAGAGGAGCTGATCCGCGCCGTGCTCAAGGCAAGCGGGCGCGGCGTGCCGGGCGGCGAGACCGAGCTGACGCTGTCCCAATACTTCGTGATGGACGCCATGGCGGACGAGGCGCTCACCGTGAGTGAAGTAGCGCGCGTGGCGCGCGTGGCCGTGCCCACCGCCACCCGGGCCCTGCGGGGGCTGGAGACGCGCGGGTTCGTCGACCGGGAGCGCAACGACGAGGAGGATCGCCGCCTTGTCACCGTCGCACTCACCTCGAGCGGCCGCAGCGTGCTCGACGAGAAGCGCACGTGGGTTCAGGAGCGCCAGCGCGAGATCTTCGACGGGCTCAGTCCCGCGGAGCGGCGCACGGTGACGGGCGCGCTGAGCGCCATCGCCCACAACATCGAAGAGCTGTGACGGCATCCGGGGGCTTCGCGCCCCCGGTCCCCCGCCGGCGATTGGCCTGTTGCCTCAGGTTCTCCGCAGGAGCGCGGCCATGTCGGCCACCTCGCCCAGGTGGCCCAGCTTGTCCGGGTTGACGATCGAGCGGATCCCCTGGATCTGTCCGTCCCCGATGTCGAGCGCCATCACGCTGAACGTGCGGCCCTCGCGGTCGAGCAGCATGGCGCCGGGCTGGCCGTTGACGTCCACCCTGCGCATCGTCACGCCGCCCATCCGCGCGGCCGCGCGTACCCAGTTGCGCAGTGTGCGCGCGACCCGCAGGCGCCCGAAGAGCGTCCGCGCGAGTGCGGGAACCTTGCCGCCACCGTCCCCGTGCAGCTCGACGTCCTCTGCCAGCAGCGCCTCGAGCGCCGGCATGTCGCCCTCCTGCGCGGCCGCGAAGAAGCGGTCGGCCAGCTGGTCGCGCTGCTCGCGCGAGGTGTCGAAGCGCACCCGGCGCTCGTCCACGTGCCGCCGTGCCCGCACCGCCAGCTGCCGCACGTTGGCTTCGGTCTTGCCGACGATCTGCGCGATCTGGTCGTAGGGGTAGTCGAACACCTCGCGCAGCAGGAACACCGCGCGCTGCTCGGGCGAGAGGCTCTCGAGCAGCACGAGGAAGGCGAGCGACAGCGAGTCGGCCGTCTCGGCCTGCCGGGCCGGGTCGCCGTCGGGGCTGGTCACCAGCGGCTCGGGCAGCCATTCGCCAACGTAGGTCTCGCGCCGCGCGCGGGCGGAGCGCAGCCCGTCGATCGCGAGACGGGTGACCGCCGTCGACAGGTAGGCCCGCGGCGACTCGATCCGCTCGCCTTCCTGCTCCGCCCGGTAGACACGGAGGAGGGCCTCCTGGACCACGTCCTCGGCCTCGCTCACGCTGCCGAGCATGCGGTACGCGATGGCGAACGCGCGCGGCCGCAGCTGCTCGAATGCATCGCCGGCGGATATTGGCTCACCCGAGCCCATTCGCGAATCCCTGCCGCCAGCTCGAGTAGCGCGGCTGCCAGCCGAGCTCGCGCTTTGCCTTGGCGTTCGACGCGCCGCGCACCTCGTTCATCATGACGACCGCCGCCTCGCCCGCGGCCAGCCGCCCGACCCAGCGCGGCAGGCGCATCGGCTTGCGCGCGCCGACCGCCTCGGCCGCCGCGGGCAACCACTCGCGCACGGGCGCGGGCTCGTCGTCGACGACGTTGTAGAGCCCCCGCTTGCCGTGCTCGACGGCGGCGGCTGTCGCGGTGGCGGCGTCCTCGATGTGGACGAACGACCACACCCCGTCCCCGCGCCCGACGATCGGGAACTTGCGCTTGCGGATCAGCTCGATGTGCTCGCCCTCTGGGTTGAGGCTGAACGAGGTGCCCGGGCCATAGAACCCGCCGTAGCGGAGCACGACGCCCTCGGTCCAGCCGGCGCCGGTGACCGCCTCCTCCAGGTAGCGGATCGCCTCGTGCGTCTCGCGCATGGCATCCGCCGGCGTGGGGTCGAGCGGGTCGTCCTCCGTCTTCACCGGACCGCCGGTGCGGGCGAAGGGCCAGCCCGCGTAGCTCTGGGCGACGAAGCGCTGCACCTCGACGGCGCGCCCAGCGGCGAGCAGGTGGTCGGTCCCCTCGGTGCGAAGGCGGTTGGTGAGGGCAAAGGACTGCTCGAACTTGCGCATGTCGAGCGAGCCGGACAGGGCCGTGAGCTGGTGCACGATCACCTCGGGCTCGGCCCGGGCGACCGCCTGCGCCACCGCGTCAGGGTCGAGCGCGTCGGCCACGACCGGCCGGGCTCCCAGTCCGCGGACCAGGTCCTGCTTGTCCGGCTTGCTCGTCATGCCGACGACCTCGTGACCGTCGGCCACGATCCGTGGGACCAGTTGCCGGCCTAGCGCGCCGGTGGCACCTGCGACAAAGACCTTCATGACACCCCTTTCGCCTCTTTGCCCATAGAGACGAGCGGCCGGGGGCGGGTGTGACAGTCGGCCCTCCGGAGAGCGCTACCGCACCGCCGCGGCGCCGCGCGCGCGCAGCTCCGCGACCGACTCGTCCGTGCAGGTCGCAAAGAAACCGCCGACCACCTCGCGCACCTCGTCCAGCGACTCGGCTCGGTAGAGCACCGGCTGGTAGTGCGTGATGTCGTAGTCGGTTGTGCCCATCTCGATCAGGTCGAGCGGGCGGTGCTCCATCTCCTGGAACTCGTCGATCTCGCCGTAAGAGGAGAGGATGCCGGCGCCGTAGGCCTTCAGCTCGCCGTCCTCGACCACCACTCCGAACTCGACCGTGAACCAGAACACGCGCGAGAGGAAGCGCAGGTTCTCGTCGTCGGTCAGGCGATGCGTCGCCTCGCCGGTGAGGTGGTGCAGCTCCGAGAACGTCGGCGTGGCCAGCAGGTGACCGTGGCCGACCACCTCGTGGATGATGTCCGGCTCGGGGGTGTAGAGCGGGCTGCCCGGGTGGCGCACGTACTGGGTCGAGTGGAACAGCCGCTCCGACAGCGACCCGTAGAAGTCACGCAGCGGCACCAGGCCCGCCGCGGGTGCGTAGTGGAAGCCGGTCAGCGGACGCAGCCGCTCGCTCACCAGGTCGAGGCTCGGGACTCCGTCCGTGGGGAGGTCCAGCGCCGCCTTCCCTCCGAGGAACTCGCGGATCGCAAGCCCCTCGTGCTTCGGCGCGAGCTCGCGGCAGACCGTGCGCCAGACCTCCTGCTCGGCCTCGTCGTAGCGCACGTCGGGCGCCGGCTGACCGGGCCTCCAAGCGAGCGCCAGCGCCGCGATCTCGTTGCGCCGGGCCTGGTACTCCGGGTCCCCGGCGCCGGGGTGGTCGTCGCTGAGGTGGACGGTCACCTGGCCGTCTCCCCCAGCGGTCACGGGCGAATAGAGCTGTCCCTCCTCGAACATGACATCAGTGCAGCACCACCACGGCGCCGATGCAACTGTGCATACCGTAACCGGTCAATCTGCCCACTTCTGTCACCGATCCGCGCTAACTTGTGGTCATATTGACCAGTCCGATCGACCAGCTCGACGCCCGGCTCATCGGCGAGCTGCGCGAGAACCCGCGCCTCGGGCTGCTCGAGATCTCGCGTCGCCTGGGCGTCGCGCGCGGCACCGTGCAGGCGCGCCTGGCAAAGCTGGAGCAGCGCGGGATAGTCACCGGCTACGGGCCGGAGATCGATGCGGCCGAGCTGGGACACCGGATCCAGGCCCTTGTGATGCTCGCCCTGACCCAGGGCCGCCTGGCCGAGGCCGTCGACGCCTTGGAGGCCACGCCCGAGGTGCTCGAGGTCGACGCCGTCAGCGGGCCCGAGGACCTGATCTGCCGCGTGGCGGCGCGCGACCCGGAGCACCTGCAGGAGATCGTCAACCGCCTGCTCGCCACGAACGCGATCCGCCACTCCACCAGCTACGTGGTGCTGAGCCGCCCGATCCGCCCGCGGGTGCAGCCGCTGGTGGATGCCGTGGGCGGGGGCTGATCCCGCCGCACCGCTGCTAAAGACTGGACCGCATCACTGTGTGGCTGCTCCCAGCGGGGTCGAAGATGATCAGCCGATGCTGGGCGACCACCTCGACCAAGGAGACGCGGCATGGGCGAAGCTCGTCACGACGACCACATCTACCACGCGACGCGGAGACGCCTCCTTGGAGCCGGCCGACCCGGACGTCGGCCGGCTCCTTGGTCTTTAGGACGCGACCGAGTCGCTCGGCAGGGCCGTACCGGAGCTGTCGCTCCCCTGGCTCTGGCCCTGGCCACCGCCCTTGTCCTTGGGGCAGTCGCGACCGGGCATGTCCGGGCGTTCGCCCGCCGGGGGTGCGCCCTCCGGGAATGCGCCCTCCGGGGGTGCGCCCTGCCGGCCCTGGCCGTCCTGCGTCTGCGCCGGTGCGGTCCCGCTCGCGTTGCCGTCGGTGCCGCTGTTGTCGGCGCCGAACGCGCCGCTCACCGGCACTGCGATCGCCACGCAGGCGAGGGCCGCCGCGGCGACGATGGCCAGCGGACGCCGGCGTCGGGCCGGTTGATCGGTATCCATCGGATGCTCCTTTAGTCGGGGGGAGTGGACGGGGATGACGCTAGGGCTGCGCGCTGTGAGATCCGTGAGAACTTCCTGGGAGTGCGCGCAGCGCTTTCCCAGGTTTCTCCAAGGTTTGGGCAGGAGAATGGGAGGGGGGCATGTCAGCGGAACCCACGTCACCCCGGGTGCTCGTCGTGGACGACGAGCCGAACATCGTGGACGTGATCACGATGGCGTTGCGCTACCAAGGCTTCGAGACCGCCTCGGCGGCCACGGGCCACGAGGCGCTGGCAGCGGCGACGCGCTTCCGGCCTCAGTTAATGATCCTCGACGTAATGCTGCCCGACATGGACGGCTTCGAGGTGGCCGAGCGCCTCGGCGCCGAGCGCGGTCAGGTGCCGATCATCTTCCTCACCGCGCGCGACTCCACCGAGGACAAGCTGCGTGGGCTCACCACCGGCGGCGACGACTACATGACCAAGCCGTTCAGCCTCGAGGAGCTGGTGGCGCGCATCCGCGTGATCCTGCGTCGCACCAGCGGCGCTGCGAATGACAGCCGGCTCACGTTCGAGGACGTGGAGCTCGACGAGGACACGCGCGAGGTCACGCGCGCCGGTGAGTACATCGACCTCACCGCGACCGAGTACCGCCTGCTGCATTACCTGATGGCCAACCCGCGGCGCGTGCTCACGCGCGCTCAGATCCTCGACCACGTCTGGAGCTACGACTTCGGCGGCGACGCCCGGGTGCTCGAGACCTACATCAGCTACCTGCGCAAAAAGCTCGACCAGCACGGGCCGTCGCTGATTCAGACGGTGCGCGGTGTCGGCTACGCACTGCGCGCGCCCAGGCCCTGAGCGTGTCGCTGCGGGTGCGGCTTGTCGCAACGCTGCTGGCGCTGTCGGCGGCGGCGCTGCTTGCGCTGGGCGCCATCACGTACGCGTCGCAGCGCTCTTTTGAGCAGGACCGCGTCGACGAGCAGACGCGCGCTGCCGAGCCGACCGTCGAGCACGCGCTCGATGATCAGGGGCTCGACGCCATGGGCGAGCTGGGGCCGGGCGGCCAGGCCGGGGGACAGGGGGTGCCACCGGGACCCGAGGCCGATCTTCCGCCCGGGACGTACGGCGAGCGGCGCGCGGCGGACGGCACGGTGCTCGACCAAGTGGAGCTGACCTACGGACAGGACGCGCTGCCCGCGCCGGATCTGCCGCGCCGGATGACGCCGGGCGAGGTGATCACGGTCGACGCGAAGGGGGACACCGGACTGCGCTACCGCGCCAGGGCGGCGCTCACGCGCGGCGGCGGCGGTTTGACGATCGTGGCGATCCCGCTCAACGGCGTGGACGAGCGTCTCGACCGGCTGCTGCTGGTCGAGGGGCTCGTGATCGCCGGCGTACTGCTTCTGCTGGCGGCCGCGGCGTGGGTGCTGGTGCGGGTGGGGCTGCGGCCGCTGGAGCGGATCGGCGAGACCGCCGACGCGATCGCCGCGGGCGACCTCTCGCGGCGTGTGAACGTGGCGGCCCCGCGGACGGAGGTGGGACGGCTCGGGCTGGCGTTCAACGCGATGCTGGAGCGTCTCGAGGAGGCGTTCCGCCAGCGCGAGGCGAGCGAGGGGCGGCTGCGGCGGTTCCTGGCCGACGTGTCGCACGAGCTGCGCACGCCGCTGGCGTCGATCCGGGGCTACTCGGAGCTGTTTCGCATCGGGGCGGCGCGCGAACGGGCGGATGCCGACCGCGCGATGACCCGCATCGAGGAGGAGGCGGCACGCATGGGCGCGCTGGTGGAGGACCTGTTGACGCTCGCGCGGCTCGACGAGGTGCGCGATCGGCCTGCGGAGGCGGTGGACGTGGCCGAGCTGGTCGAGGACGCCGCGGCCGATGCGCGCGCGGTCGACCCCGCCCGCGAGATCGAGGTGGACGCCGGCGCTGCGGCGATCGTGCTCGGCGACCCCGATCAGCTGCGCCAGGTGCTGGCGAACCTGCTGGGCAACGCGCTGGTGCACACACCCACCGGCACGCCGATCGAGATCGCCGTCCGGCGCAACGGCCGGTCGGTCGAGCTCGAGGTCCGCGACCGCGGACCGGGCC
>JACCSF010000399.1 GCA_013813135.1 Thermoleophilaceae bacterium
GTCCCGGGGCGGCCGCGCTGCGCCGCCTGCGTCGCGACCGCGCCGGCCTTGCCTTCGGCGTCCCCTTCGGGGTCCGCACCAGGAGCCGGGGGCTGCCGACCTAAGCAAAGCGGCTGGGCCGGCGGGCCCGCGATCTCGGGCCGGGGTCGAAGCGCCTCGGCTGCTGCGGGAGGTAGACTCGCCGCCCTAAGGAGCGGCGGTGCGAGGAACTCCGGTGCAAGTCCGGGGCGGTCGCGCCACTGTGACCGAAGAGTCGTCTCCCACGATGCCACCGCCGGCGTGCGGGAAGGCGGGAGTGCGGCGAAGATTCGGGAGCCAGGACACTTGGACCGGCGCTCAAGACCGCTTGAGGGGACGCGCAATCCCCAGGAGGTTCGAGATGTCCGAAGTCGCCGCAGGCTCCGCCGCCAGGCCCGAGGTCGTTAATCCGCCTGCGATCTCAGCCGGTGAGCTCTGGCCCTGGGCCCTGTTCGGGGTGGCGCTGATGCTGTTGATCTACTTCGTCGGGATCGACGAGGGAGCCGCATCGGTCGTTCCCGGCAGCACGCTTCACGAGTGGGTCCACGACGGCCGGCACCTGCTCGGCTTCCCCTGCCACTAGGGGCGGGATGACGAGATGCTCAGGAAGCTGCTGATTTGCGGCCTGGTCGCCGGCTTCTTCGCCGGCCTGGTCGCGTTCGGGTTCATGACGGTCGCGGGCGAGCCCGCGGTGGACCAGGCGATCGCCTACGAGGAGGCGCATGCGCCGCCCGTGCCACCCGGTGAGGAGGAGCAAGAGCCGGTCTCCCGCGACACCCAGAAGGGCGTCGGGCTGCTGACCGCCTCGACCGTCTACGGCCTCGCCCTCGGTGGGATCTTCGCGCTGGTCTTCGCGTACGCCTACGGGCGGGTGGGTCGAGCGAGCCCGGCACGCACGGCGCTCTGGCTGGCTGCCGCGGCGTTTCTGGTCGTGTACCTCGTGCCGTTCATCAAGTATCCGCCCAACCCGCCCGCGGTCGGCGACCCCGACACGATCGGCGAACGGACGGCGCTCTATCTCGTGATGGTGTGGATCTCGGTCCTCGCGGCTCTGGCGGCCGTGCGGCTGCGCAGAACGCTCGCCCAGCGGCGGGCCCCGGAGGTGGCAACAGGGCTTGCGGGCGTGGCCTACCTCGCTGTCGTGGTGGTGGCCGGGCTCGCGCTGCCGGCTATCCACGAGATCCCCGAGACGTTCCCCGCCACGACCCTGTGGCGCTTCCGCGAGGCGTCCGTGGGCACGCAGCTCGTCATGTGGACGAGCATCGGGGCGGTGTTCTCCGTCACGGCGCAGCGCGTGATGACCGGACGGCCGCTCTGGGCTTTCGGCGGCCGGCGGAGGGCGGCGGCCACGGCTGGAGAGTGACCGCTCTCGGTGCGCCCGCAGCCGCACGGTCCGGCGACGATCGTTGCCCCGGTGTCCTGCGTCTTCACGAGGCGCAGGACGGCGGGCTGGCGCGGATTCGCCTGCCGGGTGGGCGGATAGCCGCGGCCCAGCTCGACGCGGTCGCGGCCGCCGCGCGGCTCGGGAACGGCCTCGTCGAGCTGACCTCGCGTGCCAATCTGCAGGTGCGCGGACTGCCCGGGGTCGCCGCGGAGCGGGTCGAGATGCTGCTGGGGGAGGCGGGCCTGCTCCCCTCGCGCACCCACGAGCGCGTGCGCAACGTGCTGGGGAGCCCGCTTGACGGGCGGCATCCGCGTTCGGTGGCGGCTACCGACGCGGTCGTGGACGCGGTCGACCGCGGGCTCGTCGCTGACCCGCTGCTCGCGCAGCTCCCGGGTCGCTTCCTGATCGCCGTGGACGACGGCGCCGGGCTGGCGGCAGAGGCCGGCGCGGACGTAACGCTGACCGCGGAGTGCGGCTTCGGCCGGCTCGGCGCGCAGCCCGCCTTCGCGCTGTGGCTGGCGGGCCGCCGTACGACGCTCGAGGTCCCGGTGGCCGAGGCGGCTGGACTTGCCCTCGCGGCGGCTCGCGCCTTCCTGGCGGTTCGTGCCGAGCAGGATCGGGGGGCGTGGCGGCTCCGCGAGCTCGACGGCGGTCCCGCGAAGGTCGCGCGCCGCCTGGGTTCCGGGATCTCGTCGATCGAGTCCGCTCGCTCCCGGACGCGGCTGGCACCGGGGACCGTGGCGCAGAGGGACGGCCGCGCCGCGGTTACGGCGCTACCGCCGCTCGGACGCATCGGACCGCCGGCCGTCGACGGCCTGGCCGAGCTGGCCCGCGCACACGGAGGAGAGGTCAGGCTGTCCACGCGCCGAACGCTGAGCCTGCTCGACCTCGACACTGCTCAGGTCGCGTCCATCCAGAGCACCCTCGACCGGCTGGGTCTGGTCGTCTCGCCGCGCTCCGGATGGGAAGGGCTGTCGGCGTGCGCGGGGCTCGGTGCTTGCACCAAGGCGCGCGTGGACGTGCGCGCCGCCGCCGCTCGAAGCGCCGCCGGGCGCGGGGCGGACGACCCGAGCGAGCACTGGTCCGCCTGCGACAGGCGTTGCGGCGAGCCGGCTGACGTGGGGGTGGCCGTCTTCGCCGACGGCGCCGGCTTGACCCGGCTTGCCGCCCCGGGGGCGGCTCCGTGATCGCCTACCTTCAGGACGGCGCCGAGATCTACCGGCGCTCGTTCGCCACGATCCGGGCCGAAGCTGACCTGGCCGGCCTGGATCCGGTGCTCGAGCGGGTCGTGGTCCGGATGATCCACGCGTGCGGGATGGTCGACCTGCGCGACGATGTGGCCGCCTCGGAGGGCTTCGCCGCCGCCGCCCGTGGGGCGCTCGAACGGGGCGCCCCGGTGCTCTGTGACACGGAGATGGTCGCCGCCGGGGTCACCCGCTCGCGCCTGCCCGCCGCCAACGACGTCGTGTGTACGCTGGGCGACTCCGACGTTCCGGCGCGCGCCCGCGACCTCGGCACCACGCGCAGCGCGGCGGCGCTCGACCTGTGGGGCGACCGGCTCGCCGGCGCGGTGGTCGTGATCGGCAACGCGCCCACGGCGCTGTTCCGCCTGCTCGAGCGCCTCGAAGAGGGCGCTGGCCTGCCCGCCGCGGTGATCGGCGTGCCGGTCGGGTTCGTCGGCGCGGAGGAGTCTAAGGCAGAGCTGGCCGGCAACTCGGCGGGGCTCGAGTACCTGGTGGTCCACGGCCGTCGCGGCGGGAGCGCCATCGCCGCCGCGGCGGTGAACGCCCTCGCCCGGCACGAGGAATGATGGGCGCCGCGCCCGGCCGGTTGTTCGGAGTCGGCATCGGCCCGGGAGACCCCGAGCTGCTGACGCTCAAGGCCCGGCGGGTGATCGAGGCGGCCGCCGTCGTGGCGTATCCGACCGCGCGGCACGGACGGAGCGTCTCGCGCCGGATCGCCGCCCCCTACCTCGGCGAGGCGCAGATCGAGGTGGCGCTGACCTTCCCGGTGACAACCGAGGAGACCGAGTCGCCCGAGGCGTACGAGCACGCGCTGTGTGACTTCTACGACGCCGGTGCCGAGCAGCTGGCCGCGCATCTCGATGCCGGGCGCGACGTCGCCGTTCTGTGTGAGGGAGACCCTTTCTTCTACGGCTCGTACATGTACCTGCACGAGCGGCTCGCGCATCGCTACGAGACCGAGGTGGTGCCCGGGGTCACGTCCTTCTCCGCCGCCGCGGCCGCGGCGGGGACGCCACTCGCCAAGCGAGACGACGTGCTGACGGTGTTTCCCGGCACGCTGCCGCCCGACGTGCTCGCCACAAGCCTGCGCGGCGTGGACGCCGCGGTGGTGCTGAAGCTGGGCCGGACGTTCGAGAGCGTGCGCGACGCGGCGGAGACGGCGGGCGTCGCCGACCGCGCTGTCTACGTGGAGCGCGCCAGCGCGCCCGAGCAGCGCGTCGCAGCGCTGCGCGACGTCGATGGCGAAGTGCCCTACATGTCGTTGGTGCTCGTGCCGACGGTTGGAGCCGAGGCGCGCCGGTCCGAGAACGGGCAGGGTCGCGTGTCCGTGGTCGGGCTGGGCCCGGCCGGGGCCGAGTGGCTGACGCCCGAAGCGCGCGCGGAATTGGCCGAGGCCGACGAGCTGATCGGCTACGGGACCTACCTCGCGCGCGTGCCGGCTCGGCCCCGGCAGCGCCGGCATGCGAGCGACAACCGCGTGGAGGACACCCGAGCGCGACTGGCGCTCGAGCTCGCCGCCGCGGGCAGGCGCGTGGCGGTCGTGTCGTCGGGCGACCCCGGGATCTTCGCGATGGCCACCGCCGTCCTGGAGGCGGCCGATGAGGCGAGCAACGGCAGCGCCGGCGTCGAGGTGAGGGTGGTGCCGGGGTTGTCGGCGATGCAGGCCGCCGCGGCGCGCGTGGGAGCGCCGCTCGGCCACGACTTCTGCGTGCTCTCGCTGTCCGATCAGCTCAAGCCGTGGGAGGTGATCGAGCGCCGGCTGGACGCCGCCGCCGCCGCGGACCTCGCGCTGGCGCTCTACAACCCGGCCTCGCGCACACGGCGAGAGCAGCTCGAGCGCGCGCGGGAGGTGCTGCTAGGCCATCGCAGGCCGGAAACCCCGGTCGTCGTGGCACGCGCCGTGGGGAGCGCCGACGAGGCGATTGCCGTCACGACGCTCGCGGGCCTTGACCCCGAGTCCGTGGACATGCGGACGCTGCTCCTGGTCGGCTCATCGACGACCAGAGTGGTCCCAAACGGCACCGGGACGCCGCGCGTCTACACGCCGCGCCGGTACCCCGGCTGAGCCGCTCGCGCCACCCAGGCCAGCGCGTCGGTCACCGTGACCACCGCGGGGACGGTCGGTCGCGCCGGCCGCCGCACCACAACCACGGGCAGGCCCCGCTCGCGCGCCGCGTCGAGCTTTGCGCTCGTGTGTCTGCCGCCACTGTCCTTGGTCACCACCAGGTCGATCCCGTGGCGGTCGATCAGCTCGATCTCGCCTGACAGCTCGTAGGGGCCCCGGTCGAGCAGCACCTCGCTGTGCGGCGGGAGGGGCGACTCGGGCTGATCGACGCAGCGGATCAGGAACCACGCCGAATCCACGTCGGCGAAGGCCGCGAGCCCCTGGCGCCCCGTGGTGAGCAGCACCCGGCGCCCGAGGCGCGGCACCAGCTCGGCGGCCTGCGACAGGTCATCGACCCAGTGCCAGCTGTCCCCCGGCCGCTCCGACCACCCGGGGCGCTCGAGGCGCAGCAGCTCGACGCCGGCGGCGGGGCAGGCGCGCGCGGCAGAGGCCGAGATGCGCTGCGCGAAGGGATGGGTCGCGTCGACCACGGCGCTCACACCGCGCTCCCGCAGCCAGCTCGCCAACCCCTCGGGCCCGCCGAAGCCGCCGATCCGCACCTCACCCGCGGGCAGCCGCGGCCGGCTCACCCGGCCGGCCAGGGACGACACCACATGCACCCCGTCCGCGTCGAGGGCGGCGGCGAGCTCGCGCGCCTCGGCGGTGCCGCCGAGGATGAGCACCGGGCCGCTCACGGTCGCTCGCGCTCGGGCGAGTAGAGGTGGCTCTCGCTGAACCCCCGCTTGGCGAGCGCCGGGCCCACGATGATCACGGCGGTCCGGCGCACTGCGGAGCGCTCGACCTCGCCGGCGATCGTCGCGAGCGTGCCGCGCAGTACGACCTCCTGAGGCCAGCTCGCCCACGCCACCACGGCCACCGGGCAGTCCGGCCCGTAGTGGGGTTCCAGCTCCGCGGCGAGCTCCTTCATCGCCTGGGCGCCGAGATGGATCACGAGCGTCGCGCCGTGCTCAGCCAGCGCTCCGAGCTCCTCGCCCTCCGGCTTGGGAGTCGCGCAACGGGCGTGCCGGGTGAGGATCACGGTCTGCGCCACGCCGGGCAGGGTCAATTCCTGGCCCAGCGCCGCGGCCGCCGCGGCGAACGCCGGAACGCCGGGAGTCACGTCCCACGGGATGCCGAACTCGTCGAGGTGGCGCATCTGCTCCGCGGCCGCGCTGTAGATGGACAGGTCGCCCGAATGCAGCCGCGCCACGTCGTGCCCGCGCTCGTGTGCCGCGCTCAGCTCGCCGACGATCTCGTTCAGGTCCAGGCTCTGCGTGTCCACCAGCCGGGCGTCCGCGGGCGCGTGCTCGAGCACCTCCGGCGGCACGAGGGCACCGGCGTATAGGCAGACGGGGCATTCCGCGATCAGCCGCTGCGCGCGCAGCGTCAACAGGTCGGCGGCTCCCGGGCCCGCGCCGATGAAGTGAACGGTCACCCGGCGCCCCGTCGTGCCGCCCACTGGACGACGGGCAGCTGCGCCCGCCATGCGGTGAAGCTTCCGACCGCGTCGGCGTGCTCGAGCCCGATGCGCATGAGCTGCCCGCCGTGCGACGCGCGCGCCTCGAGCAGGCGGGCCTCTCCCTCCAGTGTCACGGCGTTGGCCACGATCCGCCCCCCCGGCAGCAGCGCCGACCAGCATCGCTCGAGCAGCTCGGGCTCGGTCACGCCTCCGCCGACGAAGATCGCGTCCGGAGCGTCGAGGCCGTCGAGGGCCGCGGGCGCGCGGCCCCGGCGGACCTCCAGCCGCGGCACGCCCAGCC
>JACCSF010000239.1 GCA_013813135.1 Thermoleophilaceae bacterium
GTGCAGGACGAGGCGCGTCGCGCGGTGCCCGGAGCGGCGTAGGCGGTCGGTCGCGAAGGCCATCACCCCGAGCGGCGCGGACCCGAGGGCGGCCGCGTTGTGCACGACCAGCAGCACCACGCCGGCCGCCGCGCTGCCTGGCCCGGCGCGCCTGAGCAGCAGGTCGTAGAAACGGAGGTTGATCGCGAAGTAGGCGGCGGCCAGCGGGGCGGCCAAGCGGCGCCGTCCGAGGAGGGTGGTCGCGAGGCCAAGCGTGAAGGCGGCGGCGGCCACCCCGTGGCTGCCGCGCAGGTTGAGGCGGGCGGCCTTCGGGCCGCGGTCGAGCATGAGAGCGGTCCACGGCATGCCGCGGTACAGCAGATCGGTGAGCAGCATGCTGCTCAGGCGCCAGTGCTTGAGATGGGTCCCCTGGATCTCAGGGTCGAGCCTGATCAGCCCGCCGGCGCTCGCGAGGCGCAGACCCAGCTCGATGTCCTCAACGGAGGGCGAGCGAAAGCGCCAGTCGTCGAAGCCGTCGACCGCGACGAAGGCTTCGCGCCGTACCGCCCCCAACCCGGCCCAGAAGGTGGTCGCGACGCCCCCCGAGCTCTGGTGGACGTAGTGGTGAAGCATGTTCCGGAAAGTCGACACGACGCCGTGTATGGACGGCAAGTCGTCGTAGGAGCCGAAGACCGCCGCGAGCTCCGGTTCTTCCTCGAACGCCGCTCGGATCCGCGTGAAGGCGTCCTCGTGGACCGCCACGTCCGAGTCCACGAAGACCAGAATCGACCCGGTGGCGCGCATCGCACCCGCGTTGCGCGCCCCGGCCGGGCCCATGCCCGCAGGCTCGTCAACGACGATCACCTCGTCGGGCGGGTCCGCGGCGTGGAGGACGGCCTGCACGCAGTGGTCCATGGTGGGCGGGCGGTCGGTGGCGGGCATGATCACGCTGTAGGTCACGGCGTCCTTCTCAGTGCCGAGCACCTCGGCCTGAGCCGAGGCGGAGCCGGCCGCCGCAGATTTGCGTGCAAAACGGGCACCGCGCAATGAAGGTTTCCCCGCCAAGCCTGTTCCACCATAACCCCGGTTACCCGGCCGCACCACACCAGTTGGGCCAGGTCCCGGCGGAGGGGGGCAATCAGCCTGTCGAGCGTCTCGCGGCGGCGAGCAGCCTCCCGATCAGCCGAGGAGGGGCGAGGGCAAGGTCGAGGGAGCGCAGCAACCGGTCGTCCGAACCCGTACGCTGCGCGCCCGACTGATGCCAGAAGGCGGCCCAGACGTAGAGGTGAAACGCAACCAGGAGCCCGGCACGCATGAGGCCGGGGACGCCGTCGCGCAGCGCACGAGCGAGGACGACGTGCCTGTAGAGCTTCTCGCCGAGAGTGAGCAGCATCCTGCGAGCCGTGAAGACCTCGCCGGCGTCGATCATGGCCTGCGCCTGCGCGGGGGCGTAGCGGCGCACGCGGTCGATCGCCTCCGGGATGTTCCTGTTGCGGTCATGCACGAGCGTTAGCTCGTCGCGGGACGCCAAGCGCAGGACGCGATCCTCGCCAACCTCGGGCAGCGCGTTCGGAAAGCCGGGCCAGCGCACCTCGGCTCGGCGATACATCCGCAGCTGAGGCTCGTAGCGCTGCAGCGGCGAGCTGGCGGGGTAGCCGAAGTCGAAGTTCATCCGCGGCACTACCACCGCATCGATGTCGGAGCGCCCGGAGACGCGGCGCAGTTCGGCGGGGAGCCCGGGCGAGACGCGCTCGTCGGGGTCCAGCGCGAGGATCCAGTCGCCGGTCGCGGCGTCCGCGACGACGTTGCGAACGGCCTCGACGATCGGCACCGGCGCGTGCCTCACCACCCGCGCGCCGGCCCTCTGCGCCAGCTCGGCCGATCCGTCCTCGCTCTCCAGGTCCAGCAAGACCACCTCGTCCGCCCAGCGCACCGACTCGAGGCAGGGGCCGAGCCTGTCGGCCTCGTTGCGGCAGACGATGCAGACAGAGATCACCGAGCACCCCTTCGACGGCGCTCCCGCAAACCATCGCCCGAGCGCGGCGGCTGCCTGAGGCCGTGCACGATTCCCGCGGCCGTCCCGACGAGCACCAGCTCCTCCTCGTGCAGCGCGGCCCGCCGGCCGCTCAGCAGGCCGGAGACGAGTACGCGCAAACGCAGGCCCAGCCATCCGCCGAGCAGCCGTAGCGCGTAGAGGTCGCCCTCGCGCAGTCGCATGCCGCACGCCGCGCCCATCCCGTAGCCGTACGGCCGGCGCCGCTCGAGCCGGCCACGGCGGGTGGCGGGCTCGTGGTGGACCACCGCACCCGGGTCATACAGAGCCCGCCCGCCCGCCCGCAGCACGCGGTAGAAGAGGTCGATGTCGAGCGCGCCCTGGCCGGGCGTACCGGGGCCGAGGCGCTCGTCGCAGCCGCCGATGCGATCGAACCACTCGCGGCGCATCGCGAAGTTGTTGCCGCTGCCGACGTTCCACGGTGCCGACCTGCCCCCGAACTCACGCCGCGTCGAGCTCGTGCGCGAGGCGACCGCGAAGACCCTGTCGCCGGCCGCGGCCAGGGGCAGGACACGACCACCGACCAACGCCAGCCGAGGGTCGGCGGCAAACGCACGCTCGAGCGCCTCGATCCAGCCGGCATCGGCCACGCAGTCGTCGTCGAGCACCGCGACCACCGGCATCGTGGCGTGCCGGAAGGCGGCGTTCTGCCCGCCCGCGAGGCCGTCGGAGCCGCCGTCGACCCAGCGCACCGGAAGCTCCGGCCGGTCGGCGCCGGCAGCTACTGCCCGGGTGTCGGCGGCTGAGCTCTGATCGGCGACAACGACCTCTGCGGGCGAAACGCGGCTACCTAGCAGGGATTCCAGGCAGCGGGTCAGCGCCTGCGGCCGGTCGCGCGTCGCGATCGCGACGCTGATCTCGGCGCGCCGTGCCGCGGTCAAGCGGCGGGTCTCTTTCTGCCGGCGAGGGCGATCGCGAGGCGTGCGGCCACCACGACCACCGCTTCGGCGAGCACGCGCGCGGAGGCGTCCGACCGGACCGCCTCGCGCACCTGCGCCCACATCGCCTCGGTGTCGCTCGCACCCAGCAGCCTGCGGGCGCGGCGCAGGCACGTGGTTGCCGTCTCGCGCAGCGCCCTGCGCGAGATCTCGTCGGCCCGCGCCGGCGGGAAGTGCTCGCGGTTGATCTCGATCACCCGGCGCAGGTCCCTTGCGTTCTCGCCCGTGCGCAGCATTCGTCCGGTCCGGGAGAGCGAGTGGACCCGATACAGGGCGAGTGGCTCGGGCTCGTATGCGACCGGGTAGCGGGCGGCGATCCGGACCCACATCTCCCAGTCCTCCGCGAATCCGCCACGCGGGTCGAAGCCCCCCAGCCGCTCGTACACCTGGCGCCGCACCACCATGCAGGGCGTCTGCAGACGTTGCCCCACGGCGATCCGCTCCAGCCAGCCCGGTATGACCCCCGCGGAGCGCTGCTCGAGCGGCGCGATGCTGCTCCAGTCGCCGGCCTCGTCGATCGCGATGTAGCGGCAGAAGGCCGCCCCTGACTCCGCCTCGGTCTCGAGCAGCTTGGCCATCGCGGCGTAGAAGCCGTCGCGCACGCAGTCGTCTCCGTGCAGCAGATGCACGAGGTGCCCGCGCGAGCGCACCAGGCCGGTGTTGAAGTTCGCCACGTGGCCGACGTTGCGGGGCTGGCGGAAGAAGCTCACGCGGCCCCTGCCGAGCTCCTCGACGACCGCCTCCGGCGTGTCGGAGGAGGCGTCGTCCACGACCTCGATCTGCATCCGCTCTGGGCCCGGGTCCTGCGCCAGCACGGAGGCGAGCGTCTCGCGCAGGTACGAGGCGCAATCGTGGGTCGGGATCATCACCGACCAGAGCGGGCGCTGGACCCGCCCGGCGACCGGCGGGATCGCGGTCCGGTATTGGAAGGTCCCCGTCACCGGCTCAGCTGGATGGCCCTATTCTGGCCCGGATGGCCTCTACCGACACGCTGGCGCCCGTCGAGCGCGGCTCGGCCGGCTCGCTGTGGCGGGTGGCCCGGCGGTCGTGGGACGTTCTGATCGCGCTCACCGTCAGCGACCTGAAGGTCAGGTACGGACGGGGAGGATGGCGGCTCGTCAAGTGGATTGCCGACCCCTTTGCACTGGTCGGCGTCTACCTGGTGCTGGTCACGCTGGTCCTCGACCGTCCTGGCGAGGCGCCGGGGTTGAGCCTCGCCTGCGCGGTCATCCCCTTTCAGCTCTTCACGACCACCATAGTCAACGCCATGAGCGCTGTCGCGGCGCGGCGGTCGATCGTCCTGAACATGGGCTTCAATCGCACTCTGTTGCCGCTGTCGGGGGCGCTCACCGAGACCGTCGCCTTCGGGGCCAGCCTGCTGCTGCTGGCGGTGATGATGGCGATCTACGGCGTGGCGCCCACCCTCGCCACGCTATGGCTGCCGGTGGTGATCGCGATCACTCTGCTGCTTGCGATCGGGGTCGCCTACCCCGCGGCGCTGCTGGGCATCTGGATGCCGGAGATCGGCAACTTCGTGATGAGCTTCGTGCGGGTGCTCTTCTTCATCGCGCCCGGGCTGGTGCCGCTGTCCCAGATCTCCGGCACCGCGCACGACCTGCTTCTGATCAACCCGATGACCGGCCTGTTCGAGTCGTACCGCGACGCGCTGCTCTACGGCGATGCGCCGGGCGGCTTCGAGCTGCTCTATCCCGCTGCGCTCGGCATACTGCTGCTCGCGGTCTTCGTCCCGGTGTTCCGCTCCGAGCAGCGCCAGTTCGCGAAAATCATGGAGCCCTGATGCACTCCGTCTCGATCCGGGCCGAGGGCGTCGGCGTACGTTTCCTCTTCGATCGCTACCAGCGCGCCGTCACCCCCGCGCTGGCGCGCCTGCGCCGCCGGGGCACGGAGACGTGGGGCCTGCGTGAGATGGCCTTCGCGATCGGCCCCGGCGAGGGCGTGGCCCTGATCGGCCCGAGCGGATCCGGCAAGACCACGGTGCTGCGCCTGATCGCAGGGGTGCTGAGCCCCGACGCCGGCCGCCTGGACGTGAACGGCCGCGTGGGCTCGCTGCTGTCGACCGAGGCCGGCCTGCTCGGGTTGCTTACGGGGAGGGAGAACGCGACGCTGCTAGGGGTGCTGGCGGGCATGTCCCGTGCTCAGTCCGAGGCCGCCCTCGATGAGGTCAAGCACGCGACCCATCTCGCAGACGCCTTCGACCGGCCGGTGCTCAGCTACTCGGAGGGGATGAAAGCGCGGCTCGGCTTCGCGGTCGCCGACCACACCGGCCCGGACATCCTGGTGCTCGACGAGGTTCACGAGGCGCTCGACCACGAGTTCCGCCAGATCGTTGCCGAGCGCGCGCACCTGGCTCTGAGCGCAGGCGGCGTCGTCGTCGCGGCCGGCCACGATCATCCGTTGCTCGCCACGTTCTGCGACAGGGCGCTCTGGCTCGCCGACGGCCACATTGCCGCCGACGGCCCCTTCGAAGAGGTCAGGCGCGCGTACCTCGGTCAGGGCGCCTAGCCGAGCAGCGACTCGTGCAGGGCGAGGATGCGTCCGGCCACCTCGTCCTCGTCGAACGCAAGCGCGCGGCGCCGTGCGACGTCGCCCATCCGAGCTCGGCGCACCGGGTCGCTCGCGAGCGCGGTGAGCGCACGAGCGAGGTCGGCCGGGTCGCGGCGGGCGATGATGCCCGCTTCGTCGTCTCCGACCAGGTCTCGTATCCCGTTGACCGGTGGCGCGACTATGGGGAGCCCGCACGCCGCTGCCTCGTGGGCGGCGCGGCAGAACGCCTCATAGACGGTGGGCAGCACGAACAGGTCCGCTCCGCGGTAGCAGCGCTCGACCTCCGACGTGTAGCCGAGGAACCGCACGCGGTCGCCAACCCCGAGCCGGCCGGCCAACCCGGCGTGCGCATCGTTCCCGGCACCCACGACCCAGAGGACGTCGGGCCCGCCGCCTGTGCGCCGGGCGGAGGCAAAGGCCTCAATCGCCAGGTCGAGCCCTTTCAGCGGCCGGTGTTGCTGGTCCACGAAGAGAGCCACCACGGCGTCCCGGTCCACGCTCTGCTGCTCGCGGAACCGCCTGCCGTCGTGCTCGTCGGGTGAGAAGCGCCGCAGGTCGATGCCACGGGGCACGACCGCCACGCGCACCCCGGGATAGAAGCGCTCGAGGTCCGCCGCGCTGCCGTCCGAGATCCCGACCAGCACGCGCACGGCGCGACGGAACCACCAGCGCTCCAACGCGAGCGTGAACCGCTGTCCCAGCCGCCAGCCGATCGTGCTCGAGCTGCCCTTGATCGGATTGCCGGCGGTGGCCTCGTCGTAGGCGGCGTGACAGAAGGTGACAGTGTTGAGATCGACGCGGTTCGGCACCACGGGCATCGGGCCGACGGTGTGCACGAGGTCCGCGCTGATCCGAGCGAGCCGAAGCCCGCCGAGCCCGAAGAAGACCGCCCAGCCGAGCCGGAAGGACCCGAACCCGGGCCGCGGCATCTGGCGCCACTCGACGAGCGGACGCAGCGTCTCGTCCAGGTCCATCGACAGCACCGTGTAGCTGAACCGCTCCTGGCCCTGCCGGATGACGCGCTCGAGCTCCCCGCCCAGCCGCCAGCCCACGAACACCACCCGCGGCTTCGTCATGTCGCGCTGCCTCCGAGGAGCGTCGCGTAGAGCTGCTCGTAGGCGGCCGCAGCGTGCTCCCAGCCGAGGTGCTCGGTCGCCCAGTCGCGGGCCGCGTCGCCGAGGTCCCGGCGCCGTTCTGGATGCTCGAGCAGGGCGACCAGGGCGTCGCTCAACTCGGCGTCGCTTTCCCCGACCAGCGCGTGCGTCCCCGGGACGAGCTCGAGGCCGGCGAGGGCCCGCGGCGTGGCCACCATCGCCTTGCCGGCGGCGAGCGACTCGAGCACTTTGACGCGCATACCGCCGCCGAGCCGGAGCGGCGCCGCGACGACGGCGGCACGGTTGAGGTACGGCAGGACGTCGGCCACGCGGCCGGTCACCACCACGCCGTCACCGGCGAGCGCCCGAACCTCCGGCGGCGGGGCGTCACCGACGATCTCGAGCGCCGCGCCGGGCAGCCGTGCTCGCACTGCCGGGAAGATGGTGCGCGCGAGCCGGATCGCCGCGTCGATGTTGGGGGGATGCACGAAGCTGCCGAGGAACAGCACTCGCGGGGGCTGCGCGCCGATTGGATCGCTGGGCTGAGCCGGGATGGAGATCCCGGGCGAGATGCGCACCACCCGTGCCCCAGGGGCGAGCGTGGCCAGCGCGGTGCGGTCCGCCTCGGTGAAGGCGACCACGGCATTGGCGGAGGCGAGCACTCGCGGCTCGTAGCGGCGCCAGGCAAACGCGTCGACACGGCGGCCCACCCGCCGCAGGCCGCGCTCCCAGGTGGCGAGGTCGGTTGCAGCGGCGGCGCCCGGGTCGTGCTCGACCAGGACTGTGGGCTGGATGAGACCCGAGAGGTACTGGCCCATGATGTGCAGCTCGGCCTGGACTACGTCCGGGCGCCAGGCCTGCACGACCTCTCGCAGGCGCTCGGCAAACGCCGGCACGGCCCAGTCGGTGGTCCATAGGGGCCTGCCGCGGGAAAGTCCCACGGCCCGCCGGGCGGCTCGCCGAGTCCGGCCGGACCCTTGCAGGGACGGCCGCTCGACTTCCACCACCAGCGCGAGCCGGCTGCTCAGCGCACTGTCCACTGCCGGCTCCTCGGGGGCACGCAGGTATATGGCCGCGACGTCGTGAACGCGGGCGAGGCTCTGGAGCAGCTGGCCGGTCATGCGGGCTGCGCCGTGCCGGCCGTCGGGGTCCGGCGGGAACGGCAGCAAGAAGAGCAGCCGGCGGCGCGGCTCAGCCGTCACGCCGTCTCCAGGGCCCGCCGGGCAAGCCAGCGGGCAATCGCCAGGAACGGTCCGTCGGAAGCATTCGCCGAGCGCTGCTCGTTGCACGCGTGGCGCAGCCAGCAGGCGTGGAAGCACAGCTCCAGCGCCTCGACGGGCAACTTCAGCGGCGCTCGCAGGCGCTCCTGGAGCCCCGCCACTTCATCCGCGTACGCACCACCGGGGCTGAAACAAGTCTGAATCGCGGCGAGGCGGTCGCGGTAGCGGTCGCAGGCCGCCGCCGCGTCGGCAACGGAGTAGAAGAAGTCGGTCAGCGGCAATCCGGCGTCCTCTGCCTCGGCCCAGTCGAGCACGCCGATCGAGCCCCGCCCATCCAGCAGGACGTTCCACATGGTGAGGTCGTTGTGCCGGGCCACCAGCACCAGCTCGCTGCTCGCAAGCGCGCTGCAGCGCGCCGCGAGCCAGCTGCGATAGCCGTCGGGGAGCTTGCCCTCCAGCTCGGTCGCCGGGGCGAGCACTTCCTCCTGGAGTCGGGTCCCCGGTACCGCGGATTCCCGGTTCCAGCATCCCTGCCAATCCGCGATCGCGCCCACCACTTCGGCGAAGCTCCCCGGCGACCGCATCAACACGTCCGCCGCCGGCTGCCCCTCCAGAACGGTCTCGATCAGGACCGGGCAGTCGGCTACGCGCCCGTCGGCGAGCAGGCGCGGCACGCGGGCGCCGGCGCCCCGGGCGGCATCGCCGAGCTGCTCGAGCACCCGCGCCTCTCTCGAGCTCTCAGGCGCGACCTTCGCTACGCCCCACGGCCTCTCGTCTCCGGCGGCGAAGCAGTGCAGGACGGTGGGGCCGTCGGGCCCGCGCCAGCTGGTCGCCACGACGGCGTGCGCGGGGGCCCGCGTCTCACCGCCGAGCCGCCCCACCCACGCTGCGAGCGGCTCAGCCCCGGGCGGTCGCGCCACGATTCCGACGGTAGGCAGAGCGCGTACCAGCAGCGAGCTCCCGAAGGGCAGCGCTCGTGTCGCCACCAGGCCGCGGCGAATCCGTGGCCGCGCGCCGATCTGGCGGGCCAGCGTGTAGCGCCACGGCTTCGCCTGCAACGGCAGCAGGTAGCGCGGAACGCCGGCGCCCGGGAGGTGCACGAGGGGTGGTTCGAGCACGAGCCCCGCCCGGCGCAGCTGACGGCGCCCTTCCGCGCGGCTTCTGCGCGGCAGCAGAGCGTACGCAACGCCGTGCTCAGCCAGCCCGCCGGCGACGTCAAGGGTTGCGCGCTCGAGCCAGCCGCTCTGCCCAAGCTCGGCCGGCGAGGGAGCGATCACCGCCAGGTCGGCATTCTCGACCGCCCTCGTTGCCCTCCTCGGCAGGAGTGCCGGGGGGCAGCGCTCCCCGAGCACGAGGACGCGCTCGACCTGTCCCGCCGGATGGAGGAGCTCGAGCGGGGAGCTGGAGGTCACTCCGGGAGGCCGAGCAGTTCGCCGGCACGGCCGGAGGCAAGCCAGGAGACGACGTCGCGGTAGCGCGGCCCGCGGGACGCCAAGGCCCGCACCCGCATCGCGCGCAGAAGCCAGCGCCGCGCGCGCTCCGCCTCGCCGATCCCTTTGAGCTTTGCGATCAGGCGCAGCCACGAGCGCAGCAGCTCGAGCTGCATGCGCTCGGAGTCCCCGCGCGTCGAGCCGCCGCCCACGTGCACGAACCGCGCGCTCGGGCACAGCGCCACGCTCCAGCCGGCGTCGCGCAGTCGCGCGCAGAGGTCCGCATCCTCGCCGTACATGAAGAAGCTCTCGTCGAACCCGCCCACCTGCTCGAAGGCATCCCGGCGCAGCAGCAGGGCCGCGCCCTGTAGGAATTCCGCCGGGCGCACCCTGCCGCGGCGCAGCGCGCTCGTCACTCGGCGCCACAGGCCGTAGGCGCCGCTGAGCACCCGGGGAAAGGTGGCCCAGAGCGCGAGTGGCGCCGGACCGAGCGGCGGCCTGATCGTCGAGCGCTGCGGCTGGCCCTCTGCGCTGAAGAGCAGCGGCCCGGTCGCCCCGAGCCCGGGCCGGCCGTCGGCGAATTGGACGAGCTGGTCGACCGCATCGTCGATCGGCCAGGCGTCCGGGTTGAGGAGCAGCACCCAGCGGCCGGACGTGGCCGCGACTCCGACGTTCGCGGCGCTGCCGAAGCCGTCGTTGCGCGATCGTGCGATCAGCCGCACGTCCGGGAACTCATCGCGCGCTATTCCGGCCGCTCCGTCTGGCGAGCCGCTGTCGACCACGACGACCTCGCCATGGCCGCTGCCGACCGTGGCCAGGCAACGGCGGATGAACTCGCCCGAGTTGTAGGCGACGATGACGACCGAGACGTGGCCCACGGCGCGATTATCTGTCAGCCAGGGCAATCGCGCGATGCCGACGTCATCAGCGCAGCCTCTCCACGCTCGCTTTCTCGCGCTCGAACAGGTCCCAGGCCTCGACCACGTCGCCCTCCGGAGGCGCGCTCGTACGCTTGTGCCGGCGTGCGGAACGTCGCCGCGCCGGGAGGGTCGCCCATACGGCGAGCTAGCCGCCCCCAGCGGCCGCGATCAAGGAGGCCGCGACAACCACAGCCAACACGAAAGCAGCCACCAGGGGCGCGAAGGCACAGTCGCCCGACCGTCGCTCCGCCTTGCGCATCTTATCCGCGGAAGCGGACGCGCTGATGGTCCAATAGCCGTCCAATTGAAGGCGAAAGAAGCCGCGCTTTGAATCGGCCCCGTTGCCGGCGGCCGGGCCGCTTCCAGCCCCCCGCGGGCCGGCCATTAATGTGCTATGCGTTATCGCGTGGCCGACCTGCAACGGATCCGGGCTCGGCTTTCCGGCGCGCGAGACGAAGCCGAAAGGCTGCTCGAGCGGCGCCAGCGGCTTCCGCTGAACCAGCCCGCGGCTGCCTACGAGGGGGCGCGAGCGCTGGAGTTCAAGCTTGAAAACGAGAGGAGACTTCGGGACCGGCTCGAGGTGCGCTGCGCGGAGCTCGAAGCAGCGCTCGGGGAGGCGGAGGCGGCGCGTACGAATTCGGAGCGCCGCGCCGCTGCTCGCGAGCGGGAGGCCGCGGCCGCCCGAGTCCAGTTGGAGGAGAGCCGCGGCAGGGCCGGCTCGGAGCGCCCGTCCCAGCTCGCGCACGCGCTACTGGAGCTCGAGCAGGCGAGGGTCGTGCGCGATCTCGCTCTCGCTGAGCTGGAAAGTACGAAAGCCGAGCTTCGGAAGACCCACGCCCTGTTGGAGACGATGGTCGCGAGACAAGGACACCAGGACGACGACCCGCCAAGCACGGGAAGGGCTCAGCACAAGCGCAAGCAGCTTCGGGCGGAAAAGAGGATCGCCGAGCTGGAGGGCGAGCTCGAAACCGAACGCGAGCTGCGCAGGGATTTCGAGCTGGCTCTCGAGCTGCTTCAACAGCAACAGCCCCAGGACGTCGGCAAGATGGCCGGCGCCGACGAAGCGGGGCGGCCGGTTGAGCCCGACGGCGCGTTCGCGCCCGGACGTGCAGAGGTGTCTGCCGAAGACCTCCCCGGCCAGAAGCCTTCGCAGGGCACACCGAAGCCAGCGCCGACAGAACCACGCGAAGAGCGGCCCGAACCACCTCGGGAGCCGCCCGACCGACCCCTGGAAGTTTCTCCGGACGTTTGGGGCGTGCCCCTTGAGGCTTTTCCGGAAGAGGGCTCCGAGGGAGAACCGAGAGGCGTCGGCAATAGCCCGGGACGCGGCGAGCGGACGGGACCGCGTTCACTGCTGCGCCGCCGAGAGCGCCGCAGCGGCCGCTGATACCTCGGCACCGCCGGGAACCCGTCTGAAGTTGGCGCGGCCCAACCCTCCTCCCCGGCCGCCTCGCGACACCTTGACACGCGCTCATTTGTGGTCGATGGTGGAGTTTCCGCTCCATTCCGAGGGGGACCTGAACCGAAGGGCTACGGCCACAGCGGCAGGGGGTAGGCGGCCCGGTGGCTTGGCCTGTGCCGAACACAGCGCCGTGAAGCAGGGCTGCCCCGCAGCACGGGGAAATCGAGGGTTTTGCCGATGAGCTATCCGATGGAGTCCGCGCACGACAGCGACCGTCTCGCCGTTCGAGCGCGGGGGTCGACCGAGTGATTCGCTTCAGAGTCGTCACGCCGGGGCCGATCGCCGTGCGCCGCGGGACGATGATCGAGTACCGCCTACGCCTGCACGACATGCCGATCCGGTGGCTCACGCGCATCGAGTCGTGGCAGCCCGGTCGCTGCTTCGAGGACGTCCAGCTGCGCGGCCCGTACCGGCTCTGGCACCACACCCACACCCTCGCCCCGCACGACGCGGGCACGTCGATGAGGGATGTGGTGCGCTACTCGCTGCCGCTCGGCGCGCTCGGACGCTTGGCGCACGCGGCCGTGGTGCGCAGGGACGTGGAGCACATCTTCGACTTCCGGCGGGCCGCCGTGGCGGCCCGCTTCCGGACCGGCTAGTTCTCGGCGGCGGTCGCCTCTACCGTGGCCTTCGCCTGCCCGGGCAGCTTTGGCGCTCCGCCGTACTGCTCGATGAAGTCCTCGGTCATCTGCCGCGCGACCGGGTCCGGATGCTGCTCCGGGGGCGACTTCATCAGGTAGGCGCTCGGGCCGACCAGCGGGCCGCCGAGGCCGTGGTTGAGCGCGAGCTTGCAGGCGCGGACCGCGTCCGTGACGATCCCGGCCGAGTTGGGCGAGTCCCAGACCTCGAGCTTGAGCTCTGCCATCAGCGGCACGTCGCCGAAGGCCTCGCCCTCGAGGCGGATGTGCGCCCACTTGCGGTCGGTCAGCCACGGCACGTAGTCGGAGGGGCCGACGTGCACGTCGTCGGCGGGCAGCTCGAGGCCCATGACCGAAGTGACGGCCTCGGTCTTGGAGATCTTCTTCGACTCGAGGCGCTCGCGCTCGAGCATGTTGAAGAAGTCCATGTTGCCGCCCACGTTGAGCTGCGAGGTGTGCTTGAGCTTGACCCCGCGCTCGTGGAAGAGCCGCGCCAGCTGGCGGTGCACGATCGTCGCGCCGACCTGCGACTTGATGTCGTCGCCCACGATCGGCAGGCCCGCCTTCTGGAAGCGGTTGGCCCAGTAGTTCTCCTTGGCGATGAAGACCGGGATGCAGTTCACGAAGCCGCAGCCGGCCTCGAGGATCTGCTCGACGTACCACTTGGTGGCCTGCTCGGAGCCGACCGGGAGGTAGGAGACCACCACGTCGGTCTTCGTCGCCTTGAGGATCTCGACGATGTCGTCGGTCTCGCCCGGGGCCTTGGTGATCCTCTGCTTGAGGTACTTGCCGAGCCCGTCGTGGGTCATGCCGCGGTAGACCGGCACGTCGAGGTGCGGCACGTCGGCGAACTTGATCGTGTTGTTCTGGCCGGCCCAGATTGCCTCGGACAGGTCCTTGCCCACCTTGTCGGCGTCGATGTCGAACGCGGCGGTGAACTCGATGTCGTTGACGTGATAGCCGCCGAGCTCCACGTGCATCAGACCGGGCACGGCCTGGGTCGCGTCGGCGTCCTTGTAGTACTCGACGCCCTGAACGAAGGACGAGGCGCAGTTGCCCACGCCGACGATGGCAACGCGGACCCTCTCGGTCTGGTAGCGCGCGGCGCCGTTGGTAGGAATCGAAGTTTCGGTCACAGAAAGCCCTCCAGCTTCATGAAAACGACCTCCCGGGGGCCAGGAGGCCGGCACTGGTTGAACAGAACCCGCAGCGGTGCTCCGGTTACACCTGAGCGGCCAGCTGGCGCCTCACGTGGAACACCCGCTGGAACGTCGTGAAGATTGTCAGAACGGCCATCGCGTAGATGGCCGGCTCCAGCAAATCGAAGTCCGGCACGATCTCGCCGGCGGCGAACAGCAGGCCCGCCGACAGGATGACTACCCGGACGGCACGTGACGCAATCCCGACCTTGCACTCCACGCCGAGCGCCTCGGCGCGGGCCCGCGTGTAGGAGACCATGTAGGAGCCGACCACCGTCAGCACCGTCGCGCCGACCGCAACCTCGTCGCCCTCCTCGGCGAACCACCACGCCACGGCCGCCAGCACGATGCCCTCCTCGATGCGGTCGAGCGTCGAGTCGAGGAACGCGCCGAACGGGGTGCCCTTGCCCGACATCCGCGAGTACCGGCCGTCGAACATGTCGCAGACCGAACCGAGGATGAAGGCGATTCCGGCAAGCACGAAGTCGTGGTTGATGATCAGCGCGGCGGCGATCAGGTTCCCGACGAGGCCGGTCAGCGAGATCGCGTTCGGGGTCAGGCGCGACTCGATCAGCCGGTTGCGGGCCACGGCGCGCATCTCGGAGGCCGTGAGCGCGCCGCTGCGTCCGTTCGCTCGCTCTCGCCGCGTGCGCTGGTCGAGGCTGTCGCTCATAGGGCAACCTCTGTTTCCGTCGCACCTTGCTGAGTCGCCTCTGGCGTTGAGAGGGAGGGCTTGGGAGGGTCGGCCGAGAAGGCTGACCACCGCCGGGAGAGCGCCGTCGTCGCTTGCCGCGTAGACGGCCCGCGTGAGACATGCGCCTCCCGGCGGTGTGAGGCACCAGAAGCGACGACAGGGCGTCGCGCCCTAGAGCGCCTGCCTATGAGCACTCGCAACGGTATCTCGCGGTCGGCCGTTTTGAAGAAGACCTCGACCGAGGAGGACCTCGCATGGCCGCAATCTGCGGAATCGACTGGGCTGCCGACTGGCACGACGTCTCGATCGCTGATTCGGCCGGCGGCGAGCCGCTGGCCGAGCGGCGTGTCGACCACACCGAGGCTGGCATCGCCCGGTTGGTCGGGCTGTTGGGCGAGCACGCGGTCGACTGCGTGGCGATCGAGCGTCCCGACGGCGTGCTGGTCAGTCGCTTGCTCGCCGCCGGCATCACCGTGCTCGCGATCCACCCAAACCAGGTCAACGCCGCGCGTGATCGCTTCCGTGCCGCCGCAGGCAAGTCCGACCGCTTCGACGCGTTCGTGCTCTGCGAGCTCGCGCGCACCGACCGCCACCGCTTCCCCGCGCTGCGCCGCTCGAGCGACGAGACGCTCGCCCTGCGCGCTTTGTGCCGCACCCGCGAGGACCTGGTCGAGGCGCGCGTCGGCCTCGCCAACCAGCTGCGCGCCCAACTCGATGCCTGCTGGCCCGGCGCGGCACGCATCTTCGCCGACGTCGACTCCCCGATCGGGCTCGCCTTCCTTGGCCGCTACCCCGCCCCGGCCGACGCGCGCGGCCTCGGGCCCGCCCGCCTGCGCGGGTTCCTCGACCGTCACGGCTACTGCGGCCGGCGTCCGGTGGACGAGCTGCTCGGGCGCCCGCGCGGCGCCCCCAGCGCCGTCGTGGGCGAGCTCGAGGCCGAGGTCCGCCGGGCGGTGGTGCTCTCGCTCGTGGCGGCACTCGGGCCGCTCGTCGAGCAGATCTCCGAGTTGACGAGCCAGATCAAAGGCGCAGTCCGCGCCCACCCCGACGGAGCGATCTTCCTTTCCCTCTTCAGAAACCCGAAATCGGTCCTGACAGCCGCCGGGATGCTTGCCGAGATCGGCGACAACCGCGCCCGCTACCCGACCGCCCAAGCGCTCTGCGCCGACGCCGGCCAGGCACCAGTGGCGATCGAGTCGGGCAAGCGCCGCAACGCCACCTTCCGCTGGGCCTGCGACAAGCGGCTGCGCGCCCACGTCGGCGTGCTCAGCGACTCCACCCGCAAGTGGCACCCATGGGCGGGCGACGTCTACCGCCGCGCGCTCGCGCGCGGCCAGGACCACCCGCACGCC
>JACCSF010000295.1 GCA_013813135.1 Thermoleophilaceae bacterium
CCCGGATGCGCTCCCGCGCCAGCGCGCCCGCGCCGGCGGTCCCGAGCAGGCGGTCCGGAGCGGCCGATGCCATGCGCAACGGCCGCCCCGCCACGAGCCCGGCGGCCTCGCGCTCGTCGGGCCGCGTCGGCAGGTCCAACGGCTCGAGGTCGAGCATCTGTTCCAGCGGACGGATCAGCTCGTGCACGTCCACGCGCTCGTGCGCGCGTGACTGCACGAGCAGGTCGGAGCGCCCGACGAGGTCCTGGGCGTGCTCGAAGCCGAGCCCGGCGGCGATCTGCTCCACCTCCGCCCCCATCGCCCCGAAGAAGCGTGAGCAGTTCTCCACGGCCGACTCGTAACGCTGCGGCGTGAACTTCTTGAGCCCCTTGAGCTGCGCCTCCTCCTCCGTCTCGATCTGGGTGGCGATGCCGACGTGGCAGGTGTCCAGCTGGCAGCCGCGGCAGATCGTGCAGCCGAGCGACACCATCGCCAGCGTGCCGAAGCCGACCCGGTTGGCCCCGAGGCAGAGCAGCTTCACGATGTCGTGGCCGTGGCGGTAGCCGCCGTCGGCCCAGATCTCGACGCGGTTGCGCAGCCCCGCCTCCATCAGCGCCAGGTGCACCGCGCGCGTTCCGATGTCCGACGGCAGGCCCACGTGCCGCAGCGCGTGCGAGCGCGCCGCGCCGGTGCCGCCCTCGAAGCCGGAAAGCGTGACGATGTCCGCCCCCGCCTTGGCGATGCCCACCCCGATCGTTCCGATGTTCGGCACCACGGGCACCTTCACCGACACGCGCAGGTCGGGGTTGGCGGTCTTCAGCTCGTCGATCAGCTCGGCCAGGTCCTCGATGGAGTAGAGGTCGTGGTTGTTCGACGGCGAGATCAGGTCGGTGCCCGCCCTCGCGTTGCGCGCCTGCGCGACCTTCGCCGTCACCTTGCGCGCCGGCAGGTGCCCGCCCTCGCCCGGCTTCGCTCCCTGGCCGATCTTTATCTCCACCAGGTAGGACGAGTTGATCATCTCGCTCGTCACGCCAAAGCGGCCCGAGGCCACCTGCTGGCCGCGCCAGAGCGGATAGCGCCCGTAGAGATCCTGGATCTCGCCGCCCTCGCCGTTCATCGCGACGATGTTGATCCGCTTGGCCGCCTCAACATACGAGCGGTAGGCCACCTCGCCCTGGGAGCCGAAGCTCATCGACGAGATCACGATCGGGTACGAGTGCAAGCCCACCTCCGCGCTCGCGCGCGGCACGGGGGGACCGTTCGGGCGCACGTGGAGGAGGTGCCGCAGGGATACCGGCTGTTGCTCCTCCAGCTCGCGCACGCGCAGCGAGTACTCCTCGTACGAGGCGGCGCCGTTCGAAGCCGCAACCGCCGACTTGTAGACCTTGGGGTAGAAGCGGAACGTCTTGCCCGGCTTGGCATCGGCCGCGCCCGCGAGGGTGCGGCGGCGCTCGTCGCCGTCGCGATCGAGCTCCGCGAAGCCGGTGCCGCCGTCCTCCGAGCCGAAGTAGGCGGGGGTGTCGAAGATCGCGGTCAGCTCCGGCTTCAGGCCGATGGACGCGAACAGCCGCGAGTACCCGCGCACCTCGTGGATGCCGATCGTGGAGATCACCTTCTCGATGCCCTTGCGCAGCGCGCCGCACAGGTTCGACACGTCGGAGCGGTAGTCGTCCATCAGGCCGACCTCGACCATCGTGTAGGGGCACACGGCGTCGGCCCCCAGGCCGAGCGCCAGCACCGTGTCGTGCACGTTGCGCAGAGCCGCCGAGCGCAGCACGATCCCGCAGCGGCGGCGCAGGTTGACCTCACCTGGCTCGACGAGATGTTCGCGCAGCGCGAGGTCGACGGAGGCGAGGGCGAGGTGGGGATCGAGATAGCGGCGGTCACCCTCGTAGACGGTGCGGTCGGAGAGCACGAGCAGCTCGGCCCCGCTGCGCGCGGCCGCGGTGGCGTCCTGCTTGAGCCGCTCGATCGCGCCGTGGGTCCCCTCCGACTCGAGGCAGGAGACGTCGATCACGCTGGCCCGGCCGCGGAACTCCTCCCAGAGGTCCTCGAGCAGGTAGGTCTTGTGCTCGCGGGCGACCGCACGGTAAACCGAGTCGCCGAGCGGCGCCAGCGCGTCGTGGCCGCCGAGGAGCACGGGGAACGCGGTCTCGATGGTGGTGCGCTGCTCGGGCACCCGCTCGAGCGCCGGCCGCCGCCCGAACACCGCGCGGCACGAAAAGTGCTCCACCTCGCGCTCGCGGTCGATCGCGGGGTTGGTGACCACGGCCACGGACTCCTTGAAGAAGTCGGCAAGGTTCTGGCGCTCGGGCGAGAGGCAGGCGAGTGGCCCGTCATACCCGAGCGAGCCGATCGGCTCGGCACCGGTGGCGGCCATCTGCTGAACCAGCTTCATGTCCTCGCGCTGCCAGCCGAAGCCGCCCAGCACGCGGTCCTCCACCTTGACCGGCTCGGACGGGCCGGCACTCGTATAGCCGGGCACGTCCAGCCCCTCCAGCGGACCGCCGGTGAGAATCGCCTCTGCGTAGGCCGCGGTCGCGCCGGCGCGCTCCACCCACCGGCGCAGGCAGAGCCGCTGAAGGTCGGTATGCCCGACCAGCTCGGCGTGCGCACCATCGAGGCGAACCAGGATCTTCTCCCCGGGGGCGAGCGGCCTGGGCTCGGCCACGATGTCCCCCGTCGCGACGACGCCCGGCTCGCTCGAGAAGACGTGCGCCCCGGCGGTCTCGAGCTGCCAGAGCGGGCGCAGGCCGAGCGCGTCCACCGAGAAGACGCATTCCGGGCCGTGGCGCGAGATCAGAGCGACCGGTCCCTGCGCCATCGGGCCGAGCGCCTGGCGCAGGTACATGTAGAAGCCGCGCAGATCCTCCGGCATGCCCTTGATCTCGTTGACGATCGGCGGGAGCACCAGCTCCAGCGCCTCGACCAGGCTGAGCCCGAAGCGGTGGATGAGCGCCTCCACCGCGCGGCTCAGGTCCTGCGAATCCGAGCCGCCGGACACCAGGGGCACCCCCAGCATGCGTGCCTCCTGGCGCAGCCGGGCGACCGTGTTGATCTCCCCGTTGTGGCCGAGCACGCCGAACGGCTGCACGCGCCGGAAGTTCGGCCAGGTGTTCGTGGAGTAGCGGTTGTGGCCGAGCAGGACCGAGGTCTTCGTGCGCGGCTCGCGCAGGTCGGGGTAGTAGCCGCCGAGCACCGCCGGCGTGCCGAGCACTTTGTAGACGGCCGAATCGGTCGAGCAGGACGCAACGTGCAGGCCGAGGCTCTGCTCGACCAGGACCGTGAGCTCAAAGCAGCGCGACGGCTCACCGATCAGGCCGGCGACCTGCCAGAAGAGCGGCTCCTCCTCGCGCGCGCGGGGCCCCAGGGCCGTGCTGTCGACCACGTCGTCGCGCTCGGCGAGCACGCGGAGCCCTATGCGGCTCATCAGCTCGCGCGCGCGCTCCTTCACGGCGCCGGCGTTTCGCGGGATCAGCACGTGCGCGACCGCGAAGGCGGGATCGAGGGCCAGGTCGGGGCCGTGCCCGCCAGCGCGCACCTCCTCGGCCCAGAGCTCGCGCGGGATGTCGATCAGCAGGCCGCAGCCGTCGCCCTCGCCGTCGACGTTCCCGGCGCGGTGAAGCATCTGCTCCAGCGCGGCCAGCCCGGCGGCCACCGGGCGGTGCGCCGGCCGGCCGTCCTTCGCGATCCAGCCGAACAGGGCGCAGGCGTCCCGGTCCTCGACGGTCCGCGGTGCCCGTCGCGGGCGGTAGGACCGAGTCGGGTCGCAGCGGTCCAACTAGAACTCCGCTTCGATCACCCGCCGCAGCTCCGGCTCGGTCGGCGAGCCGAGGTGGATCGCGCCGTTGACGAAGAACCGCGGTGTGCTCGGGATGCCGCCGAGGGCGCCGCTGCGGAGGTCCTCCTCCACCCGCGCGGTGTGAACGCCGTCGCGCAGCTCGCGGTCGAATTGGTCGACGTCGAGACCGAGCGCAGCGGCGTGCTCGTGCAGATTCGCGTCGCTCAGCGAGCGCTGGTTCTCGAACAGGCGATCGTGCATGTCCCAAAAACGGCCCTGCACCGCCGCGGCTTCGGCGAGGCCGCCCGGAGCGCCGCGAATGTGGTCGCGGGCCGGATCGACCGGCGGTATCGCCGCCACGCCTAGCGTTCCTCGCGAGGGCCTGACCAGAAGGCGTCGCCCACGGTCACCGTCCGCGCCGTCTCGGCCTGGTGGCGCAGCGAGTGCGGGTCGCCGTCCTCGAACGCGAACAGCGCCGACGCGGGGACGTTGCGCGTTTCTCCCGGCCCACCGAGGAAGCGGTCGACCACGCGGGCGCAGCGGCGCCCCTCCGCGATCGCCGTGACCACGAGCGACTGGCCGACGCGCGCGTCCCCGCAGGCGAACACGCCCGTCTTGCTGGTCGCATAGACCGGCGCCTTGACGTTGCCGCGCCCATCGAGGTCCACGCCGAGCTGCTCAACAGCGCCTTCGTGCTCGGGATGGCTGAACCCGATCGCGATCAGGACGAGATCGGCGGGCTCGGTGAACTCGCTGCCAGAGACCGCGTGGAGGTCGCGGGACGAGGTGCCCTCCACGCTGCGCCCCGCAACCGCCCTGACGCGGCCGTCCTCGCCGTCGATCGCCGTGATCTGGGTGCCGAAACGGCGCTCTCCACCCTCGTCGAGCGCGTAGGTCGAGGTGGTGCGCTTCGGCGGCAGCGGCCAGGGCGTGCTTTCGTGCCGGCCGTCGTCCGGCAGCGGCGGGTAGACGTCCAGCAGCAGCACGTCGGACGCGCCCTCGCGCAGCGCGTTCGAGATGCAGTCCATGCCGGTGTCTCCGCCGCCCACGACCACCACCCGCCGGCCCGCGGCGCTGATCCGCTCCTCCGGCGCCGGCTCAGGCGCCGGGCGGCCCTCCTGGCGGGCGACGAAGCGGTTGCGCTGGTAGAGGTACTCCATCGCGAAGTGCACGCCCTGGAGCTCGCGGCCTGGCACCGGCAGGTCGCGGTGCACCCGCGAGCCGATCGCCATCACCACCGCGTCGTGGCGCTCGCGCAGCTCGGCCGCGGAGACGTCGCGGCCCACGTCCACGCCGTACCGCAAGGCGATGCCCTCGTCGACCAGCAGCGCCACGCGGCGATCGATGATCCACTTCTCGAGCTTGGCGTCGGGCACGCCGAAGCGCAGCAGCCCGCCGGGTCCCTCGTCGCGCTCGTAGACGGTCACGGAGTGCCCGTGGCGGTTCAGCTCGGCAGCGACCGCCAGTCCGGCGGGCCCGGAGCCGACCACCCCCACGGAGTGCCCGCTGCGCGCGGTGGGCGGGTCCGCCACGATCCAGCCCTCGTCGTACCCGCGCGAGACGATCGCCAGCTCGATCTGCTCGATCGTCACCGCGTCGTCGTTGATGTCGAGCACGCAGGCCGACTCGCACGGTGCCGGGCAGATCAGCCCGGTGAACTCCGGGAAGTTGTTCGTCGCGTGGAGGTGGGTCAGCGCCTCCTGCCAGCGGTCGCCGTAAACCAGGTCGTTCCAGTCCGGGATCTTGTTGGCGAGCGGGCAGCCCTCCTGACAGAACGGCACGCCGCAGTCCATGCAGCGCCCGCCCTGCTCGCGCAGGATGCGGTCCTCCGGCAGCGAGAAGTACTGCCGGTAGTCGCGCACGCGCTCGCGCGGGTCGCGCTTCTGGAAGCCCACCCGCTCCAGGCGCAGGAAGCCGCGCGGATCGGCCATTAGACGTGTCTTGCCCGGGGGTCGCCCATCAGGCCCGCCTGGCCGCAAGCACCGGGCTCGGCGCGGTGTGCGCGGACTGGTCTTCTTCCGCGGTCAGCTCCAGCAGCGCCCGCTTGTAGTCATGCGGCATCACCTTGACGAAGCGGGCCAGCTCATCGTCCCAGGAATCGAGAATGCGCTCCGCCACCGGCGAGCCGGTGCGCTGCTGGTGCTCCTCGATCCAGCCGCGCAGCTCAAGCGCCTCTTCCGAGGTGATCTCGTCGAAGCCGACCAGCTCGCTGTTGCAGCGCGAGCGGAAGCCGCCGTCCACGTCGAGCACGTATGCCACCCCGCCGCTCATCCCCGCCGCGAAGTTGAGGCCGGTCGGCCCGAGCACCACCACGCGGCCGCCCGTCATGTACTCGCAGCCATGATCGCCCACGCCCTCGACCACGGTCACCACGCCGGAGTTGCGCACTGCGAAGCGCTCGCCGGCGAGGCCGCGAAAGAAGGCCTTGCCGGAGGTTGCCCCGTACAGCACGGTGTTGCCGACGATCGCGTTGTCCTGCGCTCGGAAGGTGGCCTCGCGCGAGGGCCGCACGACCAGCGTGCCGCCCGACATGCCCTTGCCGGTGTAGTCGTTGGCGTCGCCCTCCAGCTCCAGCGTCACGCCGGCCGCCAGCCAGGCGCCGAAGCTCTGGCCGGCCGAGCCCTGAAGCTGCACCTCGATCGAGCCGGCGGCAAGCCCCTCCTCCCCGTGGCGGCGCGCGATCTCGCCGGACAGCAGCCCGCCGACGGCGCGGTTCTTGTTCTCGATGCGCCGCTCGAGCCTCACGTGCTCGCCGCCCTCGATGGCCGGCTGCGAGCGTTGGAGCAGGTCCAGGTCGATTGAGTCGTAGAGCACCGGATCGGGGCGGCGCACGCAGTGGCGCGGCGCGTGGCCCGGCACGTCGGCGGGCACCTCGAGCAGCGGCCGCAGGTCGATGCCGCGGCCCTTCCAGTGGTCGACAGCCTCGTCCGGCACGAGCAGGTCGGTGCGGCCGATCAGCTCGGCGACCGAGGGCACGCCGAGCTGCACCATGATGCGGCGCAGCTCCTCCGCGACCATGAACAGGTAGTTGACGACATGCTCGGGTTGGCCCTCGAAGCGCCGCCGCAGTTCGGGGTCCTGGGTCGCCACGCCGACCGGGCACGTGTTGAGGTGGCAGACGCGCATCATCACGCAGCCGAGGGCGATCAGGGGGGCGGTCGAGAAGCCGAACTCGTCGGCGCCCAGGATCGCGCCGATGGCCACGTCGCGGCCGGTGCGCATCTGACCGTCGACCTCGACCACGATGCGCGACCGCAGATCGTTGCGCAGCAGCGTCTGCTGGGTCTCGGCGAGGCCGATCTCCCAGGGGATGCCGGCGTGGTGGATCGAGGCCTGCGGCGACGCGCCGGTGCCGCCGTCGTGACCGGCGATCACGACGTGGTCGGCGTTGGCCTTCGCCACGCCCGCGGCCACCGTGCCGACCCCCACCTCGGACACGAGCTTCACCGACACCCGCGCGCGCGGGTTGGCGCAGCGCAGGTCGTAGATCAGCTGCTTGAGGTCCTCGATCGAGTAGATGTCGTGGTGCGGGGGCGGCGATATCAGCGTCACCCCCGGCGTCGAGTGGCGCAGACCGGCGATGTAGCGGTCCACCTTGTCGCCGGGCAGCTGCCCGCCTTCGCCCGGCTTGGCGCCCTGGGCTACCTTGATCTGCAGCTCGTCGGCGTTGACGAGGTAGTTCACCGTCACCCCGAAGCGGCCAGAGGCGACCTGCTTGATCGACGAGCGACGCTCGTCGCCGAAGCGGGCCGAGTCCTCGCCGCCCTCGCCCGTGTTCGACTTGCCCCCGAGCCGGTTCATGCCGACAGCGAGCGTCTCGTGGGCCTCCGGCGAGAGCGCGCCGAGCGACATCCCGCCCGACTTGAAGCGCTTGACGATCTCGCCGGCCGGCTCGACCTCGTCGAGCGGCACCGGCTCGGCGTCGTCGCGGAAGCGCAGCAGCCCGCGCAGGGAGGTGTTGCGCACGGCCACGTCGTTCACGTAGGTGGCGAAGCGCTCGTAGGCGTCCGCGCCGTCCCCGTTGCGGGCGGCGTGCTGGAGCGTTGCGATCGTCTCGGGGTTCCAGCCGTGGTACTCGCCGCGGCGGCGCCAGGCATAGATGCCGCCCGGCGGCAGCAGCTCCGAGATCGCGGCCGGATAGGCGCGCGCGTGGCGCCCGAGCGCCTCGTCGGCGATCTCCTTCAGCCCGATGCCCTCTACGCGCGACGGCGTGCCGGTGAAGTGCCGGTCGATCACCTCCCGCTTGATCCCGACCGCCTCGAAGATCTGAGCCCCGGTGTAGGAGCGCAGCGTCGAGATGCCCATCTTGGAGAGGACCTTGAGCAGGCCCTTGCCGATCGCCTTGATCACGCGCTGCTCCGCCTCCTCGGGGGTCATCTCGTCCGGGAGGCGACCGTCGCGGTGGAGCGCGTAGAGCGACTCGAACATCAGGTACGGGTTGACCGCCGAGGCCCCGAAACCGATCAGCGTGGCCAGGTGGTGGATCTCGCGCGCCTCGCCCGTCTCGACCACAAGCCCGATCTGGAGGCGCGTGCCTTCGCGCACGAGGTGGTGGTGCATCGCGCCGACCGCCAGCAGCGAGGGCATCGCCGCGCGCTCCGGGCCGATGTTGCGGTCGGACAGGACGATGATGTTCACGCCGCGCGCGACCAGCTCGGAGGCCTCGAGGCAGATCTGCTCGATGCGGCGATCCATGCCCGCCTCGCCCGCCTCGACCGGCCAGGTCATGTCGATCGAGCGCGCCTCGAAGACCCTGTGGTCGACCTGGCGCAGCTTCTCGAGCTCCGAGTTGCGCAGGATCGGCTGCTCCATCACGAGCTGGTGACAGTGGTCGGGCGTCTCGCCGAGCAGGTTGATCTCGGGCCCGATGCAGGCGGTGAGGCTCATCACCACGGACTCGCGGATCGGGTCGATCGCCGGGTTGGTGACCTGCGCGAAGAGCTGCTTGAAATAGGAGAACAGCGGCGGGAGGCGGTCGGACAGGCTGGCCAGGGCCACGTCGTTGCCCATCGAGCCGGTCGGCTCGGCGGCCTCGCGGGCCATCGGCGCGAGGATCACCTTGAGGTCCTCCTCGGTCCAGCCGAAGGCAAGCTGCTTCGCGCGCAGCGGCTCCACGCGCGGCACGCGCGGGCTCTTCTCGGGCAGATCCTCGATGTGCACGACCCGGTCGTGCAGCCAGTCGCCGTACGGGCTGCGCCGGGAGAGGTCGGCTTTGAGCTCGTCGTCCGGGACGATCCGGTCGCGCTCGAGGTCGACCAGAAACAGCTTGCCGGGCCGCAGGCGGCCCTTGGCGACGATCTGGTCCTCGCTCGCCTTTAGGACGCCGGTCTCCGAGGCCAGCACCACCCAGCCGTCGCGGGTGACGACCCAGCGGCCGGGGCGCAGCCCGTTGCGGTCCAGGGTGGCGCCGATCACGCGGCCGTCGGTGAAGGCCACAGCGGCGGGCCCGTCCCACGGCTCGATCAGCGAGGAGTGGTAGGCGTAGAAGTCGCGCACCTCCTGCTTGAGCTCGCGCCGGCCCTGGTAGGCCTCGGGGATCAGCATCGAGATCGCGTGCGCGGGCGAGCGGCCGCCCAGCACGAGCAGCTCCATCAGCCCGTCGAGCGAAGCCGAGTCGGAGATGTCGTCGCGCAGCAGGCCGCGGATCTTGTCGATGTCGTCGCCGAACAGCGGCGAGGCGAGCGTCAGCTCGCGCGCGCGGTGCCAGTTGCGGTTGCCGCGCAGCGTGTTGATCTCGCCGTTGTGGGCGAGCATCCGGTACGGGTGGGCGAGCTCCCAGCTCGGGAAGGTGTTCGTGGAGAAGCGCGAGTGGACGAGCGCGAGGCGCGAGACCAGCCGGTCGTCCTTGAGGTCGGGGAAGTACTGGGACAGCTGGGGCGCGGTGAGCATCCCCTTGTAGACCACCGTGCGACTCGAGAAGCTGGCGATCGCGAGGCCGGGCAGGTCCTGCTTCTCGACGACGCGGCGGATCACGTAGAGGTTGCGCTCGAAGGCGTCCTGGTCCTCCACGCCGCCCACTGCTCCCACGAAGAGCTGGCGGATGCAGGGAGCGGCGGCGCGGGCGATGGTGCCACAGTGGTCGGGATCCACCGGCACGTCGCGCCAGCCGATCACGGATTGGCCCTCGGCCTCGACGGTGGTCTCGACCAAGCGCTCCGCGTGCTCGCGGGCGAACTCGTCGCTCGGCAGGAAGCACACGGCCACCCCGTAGCGACCGCGCTCCGGCAGCTCCATGCCCGCCTCTGCGCGCATCAGCTCGTCGGGCAGCTGGACGAGGATCCCCGCGCCGTCGCCCGTGTCCGGGTCGGCTCCCTCAGCGCCGCGGTGCTCGAGGTGCTCGAGCGCCCACAGCGCGCGCGAGATCACCTCATGGGAGGCGGGAGCGCCGAGGCGCGCCACAAAGGCGACACCGCAAGCATCGTGCTCATAGGTCGGGTCGTACAGGCCGTGACCGGCCCGGCCGTGGGTGGGTGCCATCGATTGTTCCTCGGGTTCCGCGCCTTCTCCGAGCGGGCGCGCGACGGGTGCGAGCCCAAATGATACGTCTCTTTACCCACCCACGTTCAGACATTCCCCAGGGCCCTTAGGGCTGCCGGTCATCGACGTCGCTGGGTGAAGCCCCGGCCCGCGCTACGACTACCGTCGCGCCCTACGCGGGACATGCGCCGCCGCTTGGAGCGGAAGCGCTGGAGGAGGCAGCGTCTCGAGCCGCGCGCCGCATCTTCCTCGGCGAGAGAACGCCGCAGAGGCTGGACGTCCACCGGCCTTCTTGCCGCGAGACGAACAGCCCGTAGAGATCCCCGGTGCCTTGCGGGAGCCCGCATGTGGTGCCGCTGTACTGGCTCCACACCGTCACCACCCGCCCTCGGCGGAACTGCCCTTTGAACACCCGCCCGACGCGGTACCGAAAAGCCGCGTCGGTTGAGCCCTCCGCCGAGCCGACGCTCAGAAGCCGCCCGATGAAAGCGCCATCGGCGTACTTCAGCTGCTTCTTTGGCGTAACGAACGCGCAGCTGCAAGCACCTGCGGTGTCGACGCCGACCAGCAGCACGGTCAACACGGCGGCGACGGTGATGACGGTCAGGCGAGCACGCACGGCGACGCGAGCGTAGGGCATCTCGGCCGCGGCTCCAAGCTCGCCCGCGCAAGCCGCCGCTGACCGACGAGCAGCTGGCGGTCGCGAGCGGTTACCCGCGCCGTTCGAGCGAGTCGAGGCGGGCAATGATCTGATCGAGGCGCTCTTCGGAAGCGCCGTCCGGCCGCGGCGCGTTCGCGGTTTGGGACGAGCGGTCATGCCGCGCGTCCTGCCGGGAAGGGAGGAGCGCCAATCTTGGGGCTTACCACGCCCGGGGCCGCCAGGTCAAGGGTTGCGTCCCGGTGTGCCCGTTCGTCGGCTCGTTTCACGAGTCGACGAAGGAGAGGACCAAGAGGGCCGCGTAACCGAGCCCTGACGCTTGAGCAGGTCGTCGGTTGCGAGCGACGAGAGCACTGGGTTAGGGTCGGGGAATGCTCTCCGACGCCCGACCGATCAAGGAGGGCACGGTGACGGTGAACGCTGCCGCGCTGTTCTTCAAGCAGTCGGGCGAGGGCTCGGCGTTACTCCTGTTACACGGCGTGGGTCCGGATTCGCGTAGCTGGAGTCCGGCGTTCGAGGACTTGGCGCGTGACCACCGCGTCATCGCATACGACCGGCGTGGGTACGGGCGCTCGGCTGGCGCCCCGCGCACCGGCGGATGGCGCCAGCACGGCGAGGACGCAGCGGCGGTTCTTCGGGAGCTCGACGCCGGGCCTGCGTCAATCGTTGGGTGGAGCGGCGGCGGCAACGTAGCGCTACACGTCGCCGCCGAGCACCCGGAGCTCGTCAAGGCGCTTGTCTTGGCGGAGACCGGCCTGCCGCTGCCGCCAGTGGCGACAGCTTCGTTCCTGCGAACCTTGGCGCGCGCGAAGCTCGAGGTCCGACTGCGAGGAGGCAGGCGAGCGACTGAGACCTTTGTGAGGTGGGTCTTGTCTGAAGGCCGCGGCCGGTCCACATGGGACGGATACTCCGAGGAGCGGCGCGAGCGAGTCTTGGCGAATGCTGCTGCCATGTGGAGCGACTTTTCGATGCGTGGCCGTCCCAACCTCTCACGCGCCCAGCTCGCGCGCGTGCGCTGTCCGGTCACGCTGCTGGTAGGAGACATGGGGCAACCGTGGTTTCGACGGTCGGCCGAGGCGATGGCCGGCATGCTCCCGGACGCGAAGGTCGAAACGATCGCTGGCGCCAACCACGCATTCAACGACCATCAGCCCGAGCGTTTCGCCGATGCAATCCGCCGCGGCGCCGCAAGAGGCTGACGCCAGTGCTCGGGGGCGCCGCGCCGACTTACGCCAGCGCGGAGCCGTGCCCTTCAGATACAAGTACGTGCACAACAGGAACGCGATGAGCTTGCCAAGCAGGTCGAGGTCGCAGAAGCCCGCTGGCGGGCCCTGGACGCCGAAGACCAGGATCTGGTCCTGGGAGCCCTGCGACGGGCTCGTCGCGCACTAGGTCGTGCGGAGATTCACGTCCAGGCGACCGTGGACGCACTCGACACGGTTCCCGTGGAGGCACCGGCCGACGCGCTGCTCGACTTCGCCGCCAGCCTGCAGAGGTCGCTCCGTGGCGTCGGCGACAACGACAAGGTGGCGCAACTGAATGCGGAGCTGGCCCAGACGTTCGACGGCTTCGCGATCTGGCAGGAGGACGACGCCATCAGGATCGAGCCGCTACTGCACCTGGAGGTGGCTAGGGCGCTGCTCGACAGGGACGCGGCGAGCCCGGTTCGGCCTGGTCGCGCTGACTGGTCGCCGAGGGCTCGGAGCCGCCGCCGCTGCGCTGGCTCACTGACAAACCCTGACCACCCCCACGCAGTAGGGTGGACCGAGCGTGGCCGTGACGATCACTGTCCTCTCGCAGAAGGGCGGCACGGGGAAGACGACGACCGTGCGAACGCTGGCGGACGCCTACCGCCGCAACGGACTCGAAGTGCTCTGCGTCGACCTGGACCCGCAGGGCAACCTGTCCGACTACTTCGACGTGCCCCCCGACGCGTCGCCAACGGTGGCCGACCTGCTCGCCGGCCAGGCGCGGGCGGCCGATGCGGTCTTCGCCGACATCCTGCCCGCCAACCTTCGGCTGGCCGAGGCGGAGCTGGTGCTGGCCGGCAAGATGGGCCGGGAGCTGACGCTCAAGCGCGGGCTGCGCGAGATCAAGCGCGGGTACGACCTGGTGCTCGTCGACTGCCCGCCCTCCCTGGGGCTGCTGACCGTGAACGCGCTGGTGGCCGCGGACCACGCCCTGATCACCAGCGAGGCGGAGTACTTCTCGCTTCAGGGTGTCGAGCAGGCGCTGGAGGTGGTCGAGCTCGTCCGCGAATCGCTCCACCCCGATCTGGAATGGATGGGCGTGGTGCTGAACATCGCCGACATGCGCCTGGTGCACTCGCGCGAGGCACTGCGATCGTTGCAGGAGCGCTTCGGGGAGAAGGTGTTCGACACAGCGATCCGGCGCAGCGTGCGCTACGCGGAGTCGGCCGAGCGCGGCGTGTCGATCCTCGACTACGCGCCTCATCTGGGAGCGGACTACCTGGCATTGGCGGGTGAGGTGCTCGCACGGCTGGGCGGGTTCGAGGAGGCGCGGGAGCGGCTGAGCGCTTCGGCGAGCTCCTCGGCGATCGCGTCCTCGGCCTAGGGAAGGAGGCATGAGCATTCCGCAGGTCGTGTCACCCACCGAGTGGCTGGTCGCCCGCAACAAGCGCTGACCAACCAGGCGCCCAGGCCGCGTCGTGATCTTCGGACTGATCCTCGCGTTCGCTTCGGCGGCTGCCACCAACCTCGCCTTTCTGTTCAAACAGCGTGGCGCAGTGCTCGCACCGCCGATCGTGGCACGCCATCCACTGCGCAGCGCCGCCGGACTGTTTGGCTCCAGATGGTTCTTGATCGGCTGGATCGTGGCGATCGTGGCCTGGGGTCTGCACGTCGGTGCCCTCTCGCTCGCGCCCCTGTCGATCGTGCAGGCGGTGCTCTCCGGCGGGCTCGTCTTCCTCGCCGTGTTCGCCGAGCGATTCTTCGGCTTTCAGCTCGGGCGGCGACAGTGGGTCGGCGTGACGATCACCGCGGCCGGGCTGGTGGTCGGATTGACCGGAGGCGGCGCCAATCACCTGCCGAGCGCCTCGCTGGCGGCCCTGATCGCAGTCGAGGGGGCGATCTTTGTGATCGGCGCCGCGCTGGTGAGGATCTCGACCGCCGCCACGTGCTGCCCCGCGCCGAGGGGCTGCTCCTCGGCGCGGCCGCCGGTGCGCTGTTCGGCGTCTCCGATATCGCGCTCAAGTACCTCACCCAAGCGCCACCGGGACCTCTGCTCGGCTTGGTGAGCCCGTGGGCGCTGATTGCGCTGATCGCCGGAGTGATCTCCTTCTACGCCTCCGCCCGCAGCCTCCAGCTGGGCGACGGTGTCGAGGTCATCGC
>JACCSF010000407.1 GCA_013813135.1 Thermoleophilaceae bacterium
GATGTAACACATCTGCGCCACGCCGTTCGCGTCGTCGCGGCTGTGCTTGCCGATCGACTCGTAGACCGAGTCCTTGTCCCGCTCGCTGGCAAGCTGGATCAGGAAGTACCCGGCATTGATCTGGAACATGTGCGGGAGCAGGTCGTTGTAGGGGACGTCGGCGCTGTGAACCGAGTCGCGGTCCCCGCCCGGGCATGTGTGGATGCCGATGTTGACCCGTTCCTCCGATGAGAAGCGGTCGAGCACGCGGTTGTTGAGCTCGATGAAGTGCGGCAGCATCCCGGCGCCCGTCCACGGGTTCCGCGGATCGTTGCGCGTGGCGAGCCTGCCCTCGGTGAAGTCGATCGAGACGCGCTCCGCTCCCGCCTCGAACGCGCCGCGGATGTCCTTCTCGGTCTCGTTGGTGAGGTCCTCCTCGAACTGCTCGCGCGGGTAGTCCGGCACCTCCTCCTCGAGCGGGTACAGCAGCGCGAGCATCGATGGCGCGATCACCGCCTGCTTCATCGGCTTGGTGGCGTACTTGATCGACTTCTTGAGCGTGTCCGCCGCGTAGGTCTTGTAGCGGAAGGGGCCGCCGGTCAGGCGCGGCAGCTGGCGGTGTTGGCCGTCGGCGAAGATCGCGAAGTACTGGCCGCCCGTCGGGGCGAGGTTGTCGGCGAGGCCGGTGCCCGCCAGCGTGTCGGTGATCGGGTAGGTCGCAAAGCTGGACCAGCGCTGCTCGCCGTCGGACACGATCGGGGAGCCCGTCGCCTCCCCCTTCTCGATCGACTCCTTGACGGCCGCGTCCTGCTCGCCCTCGAGCTCCTCCTGGCTGATCTTGCCTGCGTCATATTCGGCGTAAGCCGCCTGCAGCTTCGACGATCGCGGCAGGGAGCCGACCGGTTCGGTCGGGATTCCGGTGGCGGTCCTCGGGTCGTAAGCCATCTGCTCTCCTCTCGCTGGACAGACTTGTCTACCTCCGGTCGAACAAAATCAGAGGCGGCGGGGCCCGTCAACCGCCGTCACCGATCGCATGTCCCCCCTCTCCACACTGCTGACCGTGGCCGCCGTCCATTGGCTGGCCATGGTCTCCCCCGGACCGAACGTGCTGCTCGTGGCCCAGACGGCGATGGCACGCTCGAGGGGCTCGGCCCTGGCAGCGGCCCTGGGCGTGGCCACCGGAGCGGGCCTGCTCGCAACCGCGGCGGCCCTCGGCCTCGGTCTCGCGATCGACGAGCTGGCCTGGTTGCGCCAGGCACTCCAGGTCGCCGGCGGGGCCTACGTCGCCTACCTCGGGTTGCAGATCTGGCGGGGAGCCCGGGATCCGCCCCGGCCCGAAGCCGGTGCCTCGAACGACGCCGGCCGGGCCCGCTACTACGCGCGCGGCCTGCTCACCAACCTCAGCAACCCGAAGGCGGCGGTCTTCTTCGCCAGCGTCCTCACGGCAGCCCTGGACAAGGCGGTGTCCACTTGGGTGCGGCTGGCGGCGGTCGGCGTGATCGTCGTTGATGCGGTGGCCTGGCACTGCCTGCTCGCGCTGCTGTTCGGACGGCCCGGCGTGACGCGCTGGTACGGCCGGCGCAAGCCGCTGATCGACCACATCGTCGGCGCCGGGCTTGTACTGCTCGGCGCCCGGCTCGCCACCCTCGGGCTCTGACCGTCACGATGTGGCGCGTGGCGATCGACTTCGAGGCGGAGGGGATGCTCGACGGAGTGGAGGACGAGCGCTCGCGCCAAGCGCGGCTTGAGCTGCTGTGCGGCCTCGAGGAGCAGGGATTCTCGCTGGACGAGCTGCGGCGGGCCACCGCGGAGCGCCGGCTGGCCCTGCTGCCGGTGGAGCGTGTTCTGGAGACCGAGGGCCCGCGCTACACGCAGCGCGAGATCTGCGCGGAGACCGGCCTCGACTTCGACTTCCTCGCCGAGGCCCGCAGGGCGATCGGCGCCCCGGCCGTGGAGCCGGACGAGCGGATGCTCACCGAGGTGGACTTCAATCTCGCCCGCCAGGCCGCGGTGCTGCTGCAGAGCGGCCTCAGCCGCGAAGGCTTTCTCGAGCTGTCGCGTGTCATGAGCCAGGCGATGGCCAAGGTGGCCGCCAGCTTCACGTCGGTGCTCGGCCAGGAGCTGCTGCGCCCGGGCGACACCGAGCGCGACCTCGGCCTGCGCTACGCCGAGACGCTGCGCAACCTCGGCCCGCTCGCGGCCCCCGCGCTGGGCGACATGCTCAACCTGCGCCTGCGCGAGGTGATCCGCAGCGCGGTCGTCGGGGAGGCCGAGCTGCGCAGCGGGCATCTGCCGGGTGCGCAGCCGGTCACGGTCGGCTTCGTCGACATCGTCGGCTTCACGCAGCTGGGCGAGGAGATCCCGCCCGAGGACCTGGGCGAGCTGGTGCGCGGCTTCGAGCTCTCGGTGGAACGGGCCACGCAGCCGCCCCTGCGCCTGGTCAAGACGATCGGCGATGCCGCCATGCTCGTGGCCCCCTCCCCCAAGCCCGTGGTCGACGCGGTGGTCGGCCTGGTCGAGCGCTCGCGCGAGGGCGAAGGACGCCCGCTGCTGCGCGGCGGGGTGGCCTCCGGCGCGGCGCTCCAGCGCGCCGGCGACTGGTACGGGCGGCCGGTGAACCTGGCGTCGCGCCTGACCTCGTTCGCCCGGCGGGGCAGCGTCGTGGCGTCGAAGGACGTGCACGACGCCGTGCCGGACGGCTATGCCTGGTCGTTCGCGGGCAACCGCCGCTTCAAGGGCGTCGGCGACGAGGTGCCCGTGTACCGCGTGCGGCCGCCGGAAGCCGGCTAGGCGTTCGCCGGCTCGGGGTTGCCCAGGCCGGCGGCGTGGCGCAGGGCGTCGGCCTTGTCGGTCTTCTCCCAGGTGAAGTCGTGGTCCTCGCGGCCGAAGTGGCCGTAGGCCGCGGTCTTCTGGTAGATCGGCCGGTGCAGGTCCAGCGTCTGGCGGAAGGCGCCGGGGCGCAGGTCGAAGTGCTCGTCGACGAGCCGCACGATCTCGGACCGCGCGATCTTCTCGGTGCCGAACGTCTCCACCATCACCGACACCGGGTGCGCCACGCCGATCGCGTAGGCCACCTGCACCTCGCACTTGTCGGCCAGCCCCGCCGCGACCACGTTCTTGGCCACGTAGCGCGCCGCATAGGCCGCCGAACGGTCGACCTTCGACGGGTCCTTGCCCGAGAACGCGCCACCGCCGTGGCGAGCCATGCCGCCGTAGGTGTCGACGATGATCTTGCGCCCCGTCAGGCCGCAGTCGCCCACCGGCCCCCCGACCACGAACTTGCCGGTCGGGTTGACCAGGAAGTTGCGCCCGCCGTCGTCGAGCAGCTTCTTCTCGTCGTAGAGCTCACCCGGCAGGATCGGGTGGACGACGTGCTCCCACAGGTCCGGCTTGATCATCGTCTCGCCGTCCACGCCCTCCTTGTGCTGAGTCGAGATCAGGATCCGCTCGATCTCGATCGGATGCCCGTTCTCGTAGCGGATCGTGACCTGCGTCTTGCCGTCCGGGCCCAGATAGCCGATCTCGCCGGCCCGACGCACCTCCGCCAACCGGTGCGCCAGCTTGTGCGCCAACGCGATCGGCATCGGCATCAACTCGCGCGTCTCGCGCGTCGCAAAACCGAACATCATCCCCTGATCGCCGGCGCCGGCCACGTCGAGCTCGTCGTCGTCGGCCGGGTCGGTACGCGCCTCGTAGGCCTTGTCGACGCCCTGCGCGATGTCGGGCGACTGCTCGTCAATAGCCGTGATCACAGCGCAGCTGTCGCAATCGAACCCGTACCTGCCCTCCGAGTAGCCAATCTTGCGGATCGTCTCGCGCGCGATCTTCGGGATATCGACGTAGACATCGGTCGTGATCTCACCCGAAACGACCACGAGACCGGTGTTCACGAGCGTCTCGCAGGCGACCCGTCCCTCAGGATCCTCCGCCATCACGGCGTCGAGAACGCCGTCTGAGATCTGGTCGGCCATCTTGTCCGGATGACCCTCGGTAACCGACTCCGAGGTAAACAGGAACTCGTTGTCTGAGAGCGGCTGCGTCGTCATGAAGCGGGGAAGGGTACACGCCCACTTCTGGGTCATCGCCCAGATGCCCACTGTTCACGTCCCGGAGCGGCCGCGGCTCGTCTTGAAGTCGATCACCAGCGGCACCCCGTGCAGGCGATAACGCTCGCGCAGCCGATTCTCGAGGAAGTAGGCGTAGTCGCGCGTGACCTGGCCGCGGTTGTTCACCTGGATCGCGAAGCGCGGAGGGTTTGTCTCGAACTGGGCCATGTAGTACATCCTCAGCCGCTTGCCACGCACCGCCGGCGGCTCGCGCAGGCTCTGGAGGTCGCCCAGGAAGCGGTTCAGCTCCGGCGTCGGGATCCACTGCAACGAGCGGTCGGCCAGCGACAGCGCCTCCGCGACGAGGCGCTTGAGCCCGCGCCCGGTCTGGGCGGACACGGCCAGCACCTGCGGCCGCTGGCGCAGCTTCTTGGTTACACGCGCCTTGGCGTCCTCCAGGTCCGTGCGCGTCACGTCCCACTTGTTGAGCGCGATCACGGTCGCGCACTTCTTCTTCATCGCCATCTCGGCGATCCGGAGGTCCTCGCTGGTCACGCCCTCGTTGGCATCGCAGACGACCATCGCCACCTGGGCCCGGTCGGCGGCCTGCTCGGAGCGCAGCTGGGCGTAGTAGTCGATCGAGCCGGCCACCTTGGTGCGCCGGCGCAGGCCGGCGGTGTCGACGAGGATCACCTCGCGCCCGTCGAAATCGATGCGCGTGTCGATCGAGTCGCGCGTGGTGCCCGCGATCGGCGTGACGATGACACGCTCCTCGCCGAGCAGCCGGTTGAGCAGCGACGACTTGCCCACGTTTGGGCGCCCGATCAGCGCGAGCCGGGTGGCGACCTCCCGCTCGCCGGCGTACTCGGGCAGGCGCTGGACGATCAGGTCGAGCAGGTCGCCGGTGCCGAGCCCCTGGGTGGCGGACACCGGCATCGGCTCGCCCAGGCCGAGCGCGTAGAACTCGGACGCGAGGCCCTGCTGGGTGCCCTCGTCGACCTTGTTGGCCACGACGATGGCGGGCACCGGCCCGCCGCGCAGCTCACGCGCCAGCTCCGCGTCGCCGGGCCGCAGCCCGGCCCGCGCGTCGACGACGAGCACCGCC
>JACCSF010000308.1 GCA_013813135.1 Thermoleophilaceae bacterium
GGTAGGCGCCGACTGCCCCGAACCAGACCAGCGCGGCACCGCCGAGCACCTCTGGGCCGTCGCCCGCGATCTCGGTGCCCTCGAGCAGCGCCTCGATCGCGAGGAAGCCGAGCAGGCCGACCGTGAAGGCGAGCAGGAAGCGGATCCAGCGCTCGTCCACGGTGCGGATCCAGGGCAGCCAGAGCATCCCGATCGCCACGGGGATGACCCCGACGTAGAGACCGATCAGGGCCATCAGGCCGTAGAAGCCGATGTCGGCGTCCGGGGTCTCCACGGCGGCCTCGATCGCGTGGTCGATGGTGGCGCCGGTGGACGTGAGGAGCAGCACCTCGTAGTTCTGGCCCTCGATCCAGGGGTAGCTCACCTTGACCTCGGCGCCGCCGAGCCGGCCGATCTCATCCTTGCTCTGGGTGAACGAGGCGAAGCCGTCATTGACGATCGCCTGCCTGACCTGGACGGGGTCGGCGCCGTCGTTGCGCAGGTGCAGCTCGATCTCGCCGGGGCGCAGCACGGTGCGCTCCACCGCCAGCTCCTCCTGCGGCACGCCGATGCGGTCGAGCCCCGGCGCGTCGAGCGCCACGAACAGGCCGATCGCGGCGGCCAGCACGACGACCGGGACCAGGCCTGTCAGCCAGGGCGGGCGGCGACGGAGGGCGGCGGTGGCGGCCTCCATCAGTCCTCGACCTCGAAGAAGCCCATCCAGCCCAATTCCGCGAACTCGGACACGTGCGCGTGGAACATGTACTTGCCCGTGTACGGGAAGCGCAGCTCGAGGATGCCGCGCTCGCCCTGGCCCTGGAGCACGGTGTCGGTGAAGTCGCGCGGCTCGAGCCGTGTGCCGGTCGGGTAGTAGTCGAAGAAGTTGGCGTGGATGTGGAACGAGTTGACGGGGTCGAACTCGAGCGTGTTCACCAGGTAGATGCGCACGAGCTCGCCGCGCTTGACTCGGATCGGCTCGTCCACGTACGCGAACGCGACGGTGTTGACCGCGTACACCTCGTTCGAGCGGTCGAAGTTCGTGTCGAACCCGTTCATCACCATGACGAGCTCGTCCGCCGGCGGGCGCCCGGCCTTCGGGTCGATCACGAGCGCTCCGTAGAGGCCCTTGGCGATGTGCTCGGCCAGCGGGGTCGAGTGGCAGTGGTAGAGGTGCAGGCCGAACGGGGTGGCGTCGAACTCGTAGACCGTCGACCCGCCGGGCGCGATGTTGCCCGGCCCCACACCGGGCACGCCGTCCATCACATCGCGGTGGATGCCGTGGAAGTGGATCGTGTGCGGGTGCTTCGACCCGTTCACGAAGCGGATCCGGAGGCGCTCGCCCTCGCGGGCGCGCAGCGTCGGGCCCGGCACGCGGCCGTTGTAGGCCCAGGCGGCGTACTTGACGCCCGGCGCGACCTCGATCTCGCGGTCCTCGGCGACGATCTCCCACTCGCGCACGCCGCCGCTCACGCTGCCCTCGTCGAAGTCGCGCAGGATCGCGTGCGGGTCGAAGCCGTTGCGCTTCGGGTCCACGCGCCCGACGGCGCCGAGGTGTCCCGAGCCGCGGTGCGCCGCCTGTTGGTGCTCGACGGCCGCCTGAGCGGTCGTCCCCTCGTGCAGAGCCCGATGCGGGATCAGCTCGTGCAGCACGGGCAGCGCCGCGCTGGTCGCGGCGGCCCCGCCCAGCAGCTTGCGACGCGAGACTTTGTTCTCCCACAGCTTTCGCATCAGTCCTTATTGAAGCATATTTTAGACATGGCTAAAAGTACGGCCACCCGGCGATGCGAGCGCCGCTCGGCCCGCCGGTCCGGCTCGTGAGTACGATCGGCGTGTGATCGCCACCAGCGAGTACGAGCTCGTCATGGAGTCCGCCGGCCTGGTCGACCGCTCCGAGCGCGGCATGTTCGTGGTGCGCGGCTCAGAGGCGGCGGACTTCCTCCAGGGCCAGGTCTCGAACGACGTCGAGGCGCTCTCCCCCGGACAGGGCTGCTACGCCACGATCCTCAACCACAAGGGCAAGCTGCGCACCGACCTGCGCGTCCTGCGCGGCTCCGGCTTCTACTGGCTCGACACCGAGGCGATCGGCCACGCGGTCGTGCGCCACATGCTCGACACGTACACGCTCGGTCGCGACGTGCAGTGGGAGGACGTCGGCGAGGGTCATTCGATCCTGTCGCTGATCGGCCCGGCCGCGGACGACCTCGTCGACCCGGCTCCGCCGGCAGGCGAGCACTCCTTCGTCGACACCGGCGCCGGGCTCTGGGTCAGGACCGACCTCGGCGTCGACCTGCTCTGCTCCACCGCACGCGCGCAGGAGCTGCGCGCCGAGCTGGATGTCGAGGAGGTCTCCGCGGAGGTCGCCGAGTGCGTGCGCATCGAGTCGGGGCGTCCGCGCCTCGGGCTCGACATGGACGCGGACACGATTCCTCAGGAGGCGGGCATCAACGAGCGCGCCGTGGACTTCGAGAAGGGCTGCTATGTCGGCCAGGAGACCGTGGCACGGCTGCATTACAAGGGCAAGCCCAACCGCCACCTGCGCGGCCTGCTCCTGTCGGAGCCGGCCGAGCGGCGGGCCGAGATCCTGCTCGGCGACAAGGTGGTCGGGCACGTCGCCTCCACCTGCGTCTCGCCACGGCTGGGCCCGATCGCGCTCGCGCTGGTGCGGCGCGAGGCCGCTCCCGGCGACACGGTGCTGGTGGACGGCGTGGAGGCGCGGGTCGCCGAGCTGCCGTTCGAGCGTGCCTGAGCCGCGCAGGCCCACCAGTCGTCACGGCCTTTCCCGGGAGAGCGCGCTGCTCGGGCACGGCCCGCCGCCGGGCGTTCCCGGCTACGACCCGCGCGCCGGCGTGCTGGACATGCCGCCCGAGCCGCGTCCACCCGCCGAGCCGCCGGCGGACCTACGCGACCTGCGCGAGCTGGTGCCGGCCGCCGAGCCGGACCGACAGCTCGACGACTGGGGCCGGTCGCAGCGCGTGTTCGACGGCTTCGAACCGCTGCTCGACGTCTACTACCGCCACTGGTTCCGCGTCGAGACGGAGGGCGTGGAGCACGTGCCGGCGGACGGCGGCGCTCTGATCGTGTCCAACCACTCGGGCGCGCTGCCGCCCGACGCTCCGATGATCATGCAGGCGATCCGGCATGAGCATTCGAACCCGCGGCCGCTGCACATGCTCGGCGAGCACTGGTTCAAGGGCTACCCCGGGGTCAGCATGCTCACCTCCAAGCTCGGGCTGGTGGCGGCCCACCCTGCCAATGCCCAGCGCCTCCTGCACGACGAGGGCGGGCTCGTCCTGGTCTTCCCCGAGGGTCAGAAGGGCTCGCGCAAGCTCTACTGGCAGCGCTACCGGCTGCGCCGCTTCGGGCGCGGAGGGTTCGTGCGGACCGCCATGCGCGCGGGCGTGCCGATCGTGCCGGTGGCCGTGCTCGGTGCGGAGGAGGCAATGCCGATCTTCGCGCACGTCCCGCTGCTGCAGCGCCTGACCGGACTGATCTACTTCCCCGTCAACCACGCCTCCCCGCAGTTCGGCCTCGCGGCCGCGCTGATGTACCTGCCGGCCAAGTTCAAGATCCGCTTTCTCGAGCCGCTCGACCTGTCCGGCTACGCGCCCGAGGACGCCGAGGACCTGGCCCTGGTGCAGGAGATCGGCGAGCAGGTGCGGGCACGCATCCAGCTGGAGCTGGATGCGATGCGATCGTCGCGCCGCTCGGTCTGGTTCGGCTAGGGTGGCCCGAGCCATGGGGGGACGAGTCCTGGCCACATTGGCGACCACCGCCGTCTTCGTTGCCGGGTGTGGCGACGAGGACTTCGAGAACAAGCCGCGCGCGCCGGTGCGAGTCGAGCTGAGCGGGGTCATTCAGGCGGACAAGGTGACGGTGTCCCCCGCGCGCGACCTGGGCGCGGGGCCGTACGCGATCACCCTCTCCAACCAGACGGACGATCCGCACACCGTCACCCTCGAGGGCGAGTCGGTCAAGGAAGACGCGGGCTCCGTGGACCCGAACGACACGCTGACGATCAAGCGAACGCTCGACCCCGGCACCTACGAGGTGCGCGCGGGCTCCAAGGAGGCCGTGCCGAAGGAGATCGAGCCGGCCGTGCTGGACATCGGAGCAGAGCGCAACGATTCGAATTCCGACCTCCTGCTGCCCTAGGGCCCTAGAGCAGCGGTCCTAGAGCTCGAGCTGGTCGACCGGGTCCGCGGGCGCCTCGTCCGCCGGGCGCACCAGGGCGTCGATCTCCTCCAGGTGGCCGCGCACTCGGCCGGCCATCGCTTCGACCAGCTCGTAGGCCCTGTCGATGCCCGTCTTCGCTCCGGTCAGCTGCTGCTTGACCCTCCGCTCCTCGGTGAGCGCCGCCAGGGCGCGCTCGACGGTGCTGCGCAGCGCGCCCGCGTCGATGCCGTCCGCGTCGGAGCGCTTCATCAGCACGCGCGCCCGCGCGAGCCGGTAGCCCAGCTCCAGCGCCAGCGTGCCGGCGCCGGGATCGAGGGCCACCACGAGCTTGTCGCCGTTGTACTCGCGCAGCGGCTCCAGCTTGGCGGGCACCTCCTCCTCGGTCGGCACCACCAGCACCGCGAAGTCCGCCGAGCGCCCGGCCATCGCCTTGTCGAGCTCCGCGAGCGCGGCCGGCTTCGACAGCCGGCGGTCCTTGGCCTCCAGCACGATGCGGCCCCGGGCGGGCCCGTTGCAGCCGTCGAGTGACACGACGATGTCGCCCACCTTGCCCGTGGCCTCGCGCTGGTCGCCGACCGCCTCGGCGTCGTCGCCCTGAGAGAGCGCGATGCGGTCGACCGCCTCGAAGACGGCCTCCTCGAAGCTGCGGCCCTTGGCCGTGCCCCGCTCCCGCTCGGCCCCGACCTCCTCGAGCTTCTCCTTCTCGTCGCGCAGAGCCTGCAGCTCCTTCTGCAGCTCGCCCAGCTTCTGCAGCAGCGCCCGCTGCGTGGCGTCCGAGCGGCTGGCGGCCTCGTTGATCGAACGCACCGCCGCCGTCTTGAAGTCGGCGAGCGGGTTGCGGTCGTCGGCGGCAGAGAACTGGCGCACGAGGTCCTCGCGCGACTTGGTGAGCGTCTCCGCCACCGCCTCGCGCACGCGGTTCTGCACGGACACGGCGCTGCCGTCCCCGAAACGGCGCTCCAGCTCCTTGGCCAGCTGGCCGTCGTCCTCGCCGAACACGGCCGCGAACTGGCCCTCGAAGAACTCGGCGATCGTGCGCGCCTTGTCGGTGAACTCCTGCTGGACGTCCTTCGAGGCCTTCTCGAACTCGGTCTTGACGAATTCGGCGTTTGCCGCCGCCTGCTCGCGGTCCAGGACGCGCGCGCCGATCTCGACGGCGTCGCGGACCACCTTCACCGGGTCGTCGCCGTTCTGCTCGCGCTCGCGCACGAGCCGAACGGCGCATTCGTCCTCGACGACGAGGCCGTCGACGACCAGGCGGTCGGCGATCGTGCGGACATGGGGCTGTCTGAGGGGTGTGGCTGCTTCCATTGGAGTCTCGGTCGCACCGTAGGGGCACGACCCGACGGAACGCGATCAGGCTTGCAGCCAGGCGGCCGGAAAGACCTTGGGCGTGCGCCCTGGATAGCCCGGTGCAATGCGGCGCGCGTGCTCCAGCGCCGGACGGCCGTCGAGTAGCGGGCGCAGGTCGTCGAGCGTGGCCAGCAGGGCCGTCGAGGTGGCGATCTGGAAGTCGGCGACGTTCGGATCGGCGCCGCCTATGGTGCCCGCCCGCAGCAGCCCGTCCACATGGTCCAGCAGGGCGGGCAGGTTCGCCAGGTCGCGGCGGACGTTCTCGTCGGAGGCGTGGTTGACGTGCGCGGCCGCCCGGATCACCGGCGCGCCGGCGCGGGCCGCGATCGAGACCGGGACCCCGAGCCTGGCGCCCTCGAGGTAGCTGGACATGGTCGAGCGGTCGCGCCGCAGGGAGCTCCAGACGAGCCGGCGCGGCACCGGCTGGTAGACCTCGTCGCCCCACGCCTCGGCCGCGCTCACGGCGCGCTTGCGTTCGGGGTCGTGCGGGAACAGCGGCGGCTCGGGCCGCAGGGCATCCAGCGCGACGGCGATCGCACGCGTCCCCTGGACGCGCTTGCCCTCGAGCCTGAGCGCCGGCACCGTGATGCCAGGGAAGCGCAGCGCCCGCAGCATCCCGCGGTGCACCACGGCCACCAGATCGATGCGGCGGTAGTCGATTCGCTTGCGGCGCAGCATCAGCTCGGCCGCGAAGGACGGATGTGAGCCCGGAACGCCAAACAGGGTCGCTTTCACGTCGGCGATCCTACGCCAGAGGGTTGGCGAATCAATGCTTGCGTGCAATACTTGCATGCGTGCAAGCACCTTCTTTGGCCAAGGTCACGCGTGTCGACGCCTCGGCCGAGGCGGTAGCGGCCGATCTCGGCGTGCTGATGAAGCACATGTTCCGCACGACCAACCGGGAGATCTTCTCGGCGGTCGAGGAAGCGGGGATCACCTTCACCCAGGTCAAGTGCCTGGGCATCCTCGACGAGCTCCCCTCCCCGATCGCCATCGGGGCGCTGTCCGAGACGCTCGGCCTCTCCGTGCCCGCGATCAGCCGCGCCGTCGACGGGCTCGTCCAGCGCGGCGAGGTCAAGCGTACCGAGGACCCGCGCGACCGCCGTTCCAAACTGCTCACACTGACCGCCAAGGGCCGCCGCACCTTCGAGCGCTTCGCCGCGCTCAGGTTCGCCGGGCTGAAGCGGTTCGTCGCGGACATGTCCGACGAGGAGCGCGAAGCGCTCGCCGCCGGGCTGCGTCCGCTCGCAGGGAGGCTCTCACCATGACCGAACGCATGCGCCTGAACGAAGGCAACCACCGCTGGTGGACGCTGGCGGCGATGTGCTTCGCCCTCTTCATGATCATGCTCGACAACACGGTCGTGAACGTGGCGCTGCCGTCCATCCAGGACGACCTGGGCGTCTCGCTCTCCGGGCTCGAGTGGACCGTCAACATCTACACGCTCACGTTCGCGGTCCTGCTGGTGACCGGCGGACGTCTCGGCGACATCCTCGGCCGGCGACGCATGTTCCTGGTCGGCGTGGTCGTGTTCGCCCTCTCGAGCGCGGCGATCGGCGTGGCGCCCGACGAGGGCTGGCTCGTGGCCGGACGGGCGCTTCAGGGGGCGGGCGCGGCGTTCATGATGCCCGCGACCCTGTCGATCATCACGGTCACCTTCCCGCCCGAGGAGCGCGGCAAGGCGATCGGCACCTGGGCGGGCGTCTCCGCCCTTGCGCTGGCGATCGGGCCCGTCGTGGGCGGCGCCCTCGCCGAGTACGTCTCCTGGCGCGCGATCTTCTTCCTCAACCTGCCCGTTGCCGTGGGCGCGGTTGCCGTGACCCTGTTCGCGACCCGCGAGTCGCGTGACGAGTCCCAGCGCCACACGATCGACTGGGCCGGTATGGCCACGCTCTCGATCGGGTTGAGCGCGCTGGTGTTCGCGCTGGTCGAGGGCAACGCCTGGGGCTGGGGCTCGGGCAGGATCGTGGCGCTGCTCGCCGTGGCCGTCGGCGGGCTGGGCGGCTTCGCCCTGATCGAGCCGCGCGTGCGCGAGCCGATGGTGGACTTCTCCCTGTTCCGCTCGCGGACGTTCCTGGGGGCGAACTTCGTCGCGTTCATCGTCTCCTTCGCGATGTTCGCGATGTTCTTCTTCACCGCGCTCTACCTCCAGAACATCCTCGGCTACTCGGCGGTCGAGGCCGGGGTTCGCTTCCTCCCGTCCACGCTCATGATCGTTTTGATCGCGCCCCTTTCGGGGAGGCTCGCCGACCGCGTCGGGCCGCGCCCCTTGATGGTCAGCGGGCTCGCGCTGACGGCGTTCGCGCTGCTTCTCCAGACGCGCATCTCCGTCGACACCGGCTACGGGCTGCTGCTGCCCGCGTTCATCCTGATGGGCATCGGCATGGCGCTGGTGATGTCGCCGATGTCCACCGCGGCGATGAACTCGGTCGCGCCCGAGAAGGCCGGCGTCGGCTCGGGCATCCTCTCGATGAGCCGCATGGTGGGCGCAACCTTCGGAGTGGCGGCGCTCGGCGCCCTGTTCCAGCACCTGGCGCGTGGCGAGCTGGCCACCGAGCTGTCCGGCACAGGCGTAAGCGCGGCCCAGCGGGAGCAGCTCGTGCATAGCCTCGGCGCCGGCAGCGAAGGCGAGTCCCTGCCTCCGCAGGTCGTCGCCGCCTCACACGACGCCTTCGTCCACGCGCTCTCGAACGGCATGTGGCTGTCGGCCAGCGTGGCGGCGCTCGGAGCGGTCCTGGCCTTCTGGCTGATCGCGCCGAAGACCGCCAAGCGCCCCGACCCGGCCCGGCGGCCGGACGCGGCGGCCGAGGCGGCCTCCCCGGCCTAGTCCGCGCGCCGGTAATCTGCCGGCCACATGGCCGTAGACCTGACCAAGGTGTCCGAACTGGACGTGGAGCCCGGCACGCTGCCGGAGACGATGGCCGCCTGGGTGATCCGCGAGGAGCGCATGGGCGAGCCCAGGGACGCCTTCCAGCTCGAGGAGGTCGAGGTACCCGAGCCCGGCCCCCTCGAGGTGATCGTGCGGGTGATGGCCGCGGGCGTGAACTACAACAACGTATGGGCGGCGCTCGGCGAGCCGGTGTCGGTGATGCGGTACGGCGACCACCCCGAGTTCGGGCACCACATCGGCGGCTCGGACGCGTCCGGCATCGTCTGGAAGGTCGGCCCTGGGGTCACGCGCTGGAAGCCCGGCGACGAGGTCGTCGTCCACTGCAACATGGCGTCCTACGAGGACAAGGAGGTCCACGGCCTGGACCCGCTCGCCGCGCCGAGCCAGATGATCTGGGGCTACGAGACCACCTGGGGCTCCTTCGCGCAGTTCACGAAGGTGCAGGCCCAGCAGCTGCTGCCGAGGCCGCGCAACCTGAGCTGGGACGAGGCGGCCTCCTACGGGCTCGTCTACTTCACCGCCTACCGCATGCTGATCACCCAGTGCGAGCTGCAGGCCGGCCAGCGCGTGCTGATCTGGGGCGCGGCCGGCGGCCTCGGAGTGTTCGCCACGCAGATCTGCGCTCTGGCCGGGGCCCACGCGGTCGGGGTGGTGTCGAGCCAGGCGAAGGGCGAGCTGGTCAAGCAACTGGGCGCGGTGGACTACATCGACCGCAACGAGTTCGCCGGGATGATGCGCGAGGGCGGCGAGACGCCGGAGCGGGAGAAGGAGCGCTTCGGGGTCTCGCGCGCGTTCTCCAAGCGCGTGAAGGAGATCCTCGGCGACCAGCCCGACGTCGTGTTCGAGCACGTCGGCAAGGCGACCTTCCCCACGTCGGTGTTCACCGTCAAGCCGTTCGGCAAGGTGGTCATCTGCGCCGGCACCACGGGCTTCGACCTCGACTTCGACGTGCGCTACCTGTGGATGCGCCAAAAGCAGATCCTCGGGTCGCACTTCGCGAACGCCTACGAGTGCAACAAGGCGAACGAGCTGATCGAGGCGGGCGAGATCCGGCCGGTGCTGTGGCGCACGCTCGGCTTCGAGGGCGTGCCGGAGGCGCACCAGCTGATGCGCGAGAACAAGCACCTGGGCAAGATCTCGATTCTCGTCGGCGCCGACGCCGAAGGCGAGGGCAAGACCGAGGAAGGGCCCGGCGCGATCCGGGCGGAGGTGGGCGCGTGATCCTCGTACACATTCCCTGGGTGGCGAACCCGTTCCGGGGCGACAAGTTCGCCGAGGGCTGGGCGCCGGCCGCCGAGGCGGTGCTCGACTACGGTGCGGTCTCCTGGGGCTTCTACCGCGCCATCGACGGCCGGCTCGACTTCATCCAGGAGGCGTTCTTCCCGAGCAAGGCGCACTTCGAGCGCTACTGGTACTCGGAGGCGCTCGCCGAGAAGCGCATCGAGCTGCAGGGCTACTTCAACGTCCCGGTGCTGCCGGAGTTCTACGAGGTGGCCGGCGAGGGCCGGGCGCTCACCCTTGCTCCAGAGGAGCCATTGTGAGCCCGCGGGCGCCCAGCTGCTCCCAGTAGTGCTCGGCCAGCTCCCGGCCGCCTGACCAGACGAGGGCCCGTCCGCTGCTGTGGATCCGGTTGGCCAGCGTCATGCCCTTGTCGTAGCTGACGCCCGGCAGCACCGTGGACAGCGCGGTGGCGACGCCCTCGAAGGTGTTGTGGTCGTCGTTCAGCACGATCACGCGCCAGTGGCCGCCGAGCCCGGTGTCCTGCGGCCCCGCTACGCGCGGCTTCTCGATCGTCTGGGTCATCCCGCTCGCTTGCGCCAGTAGCGGGCGAGGCCCTGGTAGAGCTGGTCGGGCGGCGCGGCCTGCTCGAAGGCCTCGACGGTCGCCCGATCGGTGTTGTCGACGAGCCCCTGCTCGATCCGCGCGATGAAGCGCTCCTCGCCGTCCAGGCGCGCCGAGTCGGCGGCATCGATGAGCGCCGAGCGCGTGCGGTGCAGGTGATCGGCCACGTCGGTCATCTGGCCGAAGTGGGTCAGGCAGAGCGTGCGCGGGTTCCACGACGCCACCGTGTGCAGCGAGTCGAGCCAGGCCTCGATGTCGATGTCGGGCGGCACGGTGGGCGCTACCGTGTGCGCGTAGGGCGGGATGCGCACGCCGGCCACGTCGCCCACGTAGGCATCGCCCGTCTCCGCATGGAAATAACAGACGTGGTGCGACGCGTGGCCGGGCGTGTAGGCCACGCGGAAGCCCTCGATCGTCTCGCCGCCGCTGATGCGGTGCACGCGCTCCTCCGGCACGGGCGCCACCTCTCCCCACAGCTCCCACATGTCGTCGCCGTAGAGGCGGCCGGCGCTCTCGAGCAGCTTGGACGGGTCGATCAGGTGCGGCGCCCCGACCTCGTGCACGTAAACCTGCAGCTCGGGGAAGCGCCGGCAGAGCACGCCGGCGGCGCCGGCGTGATCGAGGTGGATGTGGGTGAGCAGCAGGGCGCGCGGCCTGGTGGGGCCGAGCTGCTCGAGCAGGGTCTCTACGCAGGAAGCGGGACCTGGGTCGATGATGAGGCCGCCCACCTCATATGCGCAGATCACCCGGTCTCGTCCCAGGTGCATGACGTCTATGGCACGGGACAAAGCGACTCGACCATACAATTCTCGGAGTGAGTGAGCATCGCCTCCCCGAGCGTGACGCCCCCTGGGTGATGCGCACGTACGCCGGTCACTCGACGGCGCGGGAGTCCAACGAGCTCTATCGCAGGAACCTGGCGAAGGGCCAGACCGGCCTCTCGGTCGCCTTCGACCTCCCCACCCAGACCGGCTACGACCCCGATCACGAGCTGTCGCGCGGCGAGGTCGGCAAGGTCGGCGTCTCGATCGCCCACAAGGGCGACATGCACGCGCTGCTCGACGGCATCCCGCTCGACGAGATGAACACGTCGATGACGATCAACGCCACCGCGGCGTGGCTGCTGGCGCTCTACATGACCGTGGCGGAGGAGAACGGGGTCTCGCCGGGCGCGCTTCAGGGCACGACGCAGAACGACATCATCAAGGAGTTCCTCTCGCGCGGCACCTACGCGTTCCCGCCCGAACCATCGATGCGGCTGATCGCGGACATGATCGCGTTCACGGTCGACGAGGTGCCGAAGTGGAACCCGATCAACATCTGCTCCTACCACCTGCAGGAGGCCGGGGCCACGCCGGTGCAGGAGGTGGCCTACGCCCTCTCCACGGCGCAGGCCGTGCTGGATCGCGTGCGCGAGCGGGTGCCGGAGGAGTCGTTCCCGCGCGTGTTCGGGCGCATGTCGTTCTTCGTCAACGCCGGGATCCGCTTCGTCGAGGAGCACGCCAAGCTGCGCGCTCTCGGACAGCTGTGGGAGGAGATCGGGCGTTCGCGCTATGGCGTCGATGACGACCGCTTCCTCAGGTTCCGCTACGGCGTACAGGTGAACTCGCTGGGGCTCACCGAGTCGCAGCCGGAGAACAACATCATCCGGATCGTCCTGGAGGCGCTGGGGGTCACGATGGGCCGCTCCGCCCGCGCGCGCGCGCTGCAACTACCGGCGTGGAACGAGGCGCTTGGGCTGCCGCGGCCGTGGGACCAGCAGTGGTCGCTGCGAATCCAGCAGATCCTGGCCTACGAAACCGATCTCCTGGACTACCCCGACATCTTCGAGGGCTCACGCGTCATGGATGGACTGGTCGCGGAGCTGGTCGAGGGAGCCCGCGCCGAGATGGCCGTCGTGGCCGAGCGCGGCGGCGCCGTGGCGGGGGTGCCGTACATGAAGACGCAGATGGTGGAGTCGCACCGCGATCGCATGCGCCGGATCGAGACGGGCGAGCTCACGGTCGTCGGCAAGAACGCGTTCACCGAGGCCGAGCCGTCGCCGCTGCAGAAGGGCGAGGACGGGGGCATCCTGCAGGTGGACCCCGACGTGGAGCGCTCCTCCGTCGAGGCGCTGCAGAGCTGGCGCGACAACCGCGACCAAGGGGCTGTCGACGCTGCCCTGGACGCTCTCCGTTCGGCGGCCTCGGACCCCGATTCGAACATCATGCCTTTTACGCTGGCGGCTGCCCGGGCGGGAGCGACCACGGGTGAGTGGGCGGAGGCCCTTCGCTCCGTGTTCGGCGAGTACCGCGCTCCCACCGGCGTCGGCGATGCCGCGGCCGCCCCTTCCGACGACGCGTTGACCGCTTTGCGGGACCGCGTCGAGCGCGTAAGTGAGGCGCTCGGTCGCCGGGTGAAGATCCTCGTGGGCAAGCCGGGCCTCGACGGCCACTCCAACGGCGCGGAGCAGATCGCCGTACGGGCGCGCGACGCCGGCATGGACGTGGTCTACGAGGGGATCCGCCTGACCCCGGCGCGCATCGCCAGGGCGGCGGTCGACGAAGGGGTGCACGTGGTGGGGTTGTCGATCCTGTCCGGCTCGCACGCCCAGCTGATCCCCGAGGTGCTGCGCGAGCTCGACGAGGCGGGCGCTTCGGTACCGGTCGTGGTAGGCGGCATCATCCCGCCGGCCGACGAGGCCGCCCTGCTGGAGGCGGGCGTCTCGCGCGTCTACACGCCCAAGGACTTCGAGGTCAGCCGCATCATGGGCGACATCGTCGACCTCGTGGCGGAGCGCCACGGCGTGACCGCCGCCGTCTCGTAGCCGCCGCACGGCTTTCGCGCGACCTTTCGCCCTCGGGCGTGTTCGCCAGCGCATGCGCGTCTACGAAGGGGGAGCGGTGAGAGGTCGACTGGCGGTTGCGCTCGGTCTGGCGGTGGCGGCGGCTGGCCTGGCGGGCTGCTACCCGATCCAGGTTGCCGGCAAGACGGACAGGATCGAGTTCGTCGCGTCCACCGTCGTCGGTGGCTACGAGTTCGACCCTACCGCAACCTCGCCTATCCGTGCAGCATCACGGGCTACCAGAGCTTCGTGATCGGCACCAAGGTGGGCTCGTCGGATACCGCGACGCGGCCGCTCTGGGTGCGCATGCGCGGCGGCGGTGTGGGCTTCTTCGATGCGGCCGGCAACCCGCAGCCGTCGGCGCAAAACAAGTCCGAGGAGTCCGCGGCGACCTCGATCGGGTTCCTGAATGACGTCGGGCTGGTGAAGCTCGTGCGCGCCGATCCGGCCGCGTTCCGGTTGGTGTCGGTGTCGATGTGCAACCACGACATCTACGCCGGCGGCGACATGCCGGACCCCAACAACCCGAACACGTTGCCGGACGGGTCCGGCCGCACCACCAACGGCCTGTTCGCGACGAAGGCGGCGGTCCAGTTCGCCCAGGAGCTCTACCCGACCAGCAAGACGTTCCTGCACGGGACGAGCGCGGGCTCTGCCGGCGCGCTGGCCGTGTCCTGGGGACTCGAGGAGCAGGGCATCCCGCCCGCGGGCGCGATCGCCGACTCCGGGGTCGTGAACATCGAGTGGGAGCAGGCTCAGAACGAGCAGGGGGTGTGCCCGGGCGGCGGCCGCGGCCCGGAGGCGCTGGAGGCGATCAAGGCGCGCTCGCAGTACCAGCTGGCCGACATCAAGAACGAGCCGGACAAGCTCGTGAGCCGCGGTGAGCTGGCGGTGCCGCTGCTGCACACGTGGAGCAGAGCCGATCCCAACGTCTGCGGCGCTACGCCGATGTCCTGCCCGCTGCGGAACGGCACGACCAAGACGCTGGGCGCCGCCGACTGCGTCCACGAGCCGCTGCGCGCCGCGATCGCGGGCCTGGGCGCGGGCAGCAAGTCGCGCAACGTGCGCGTCTGCGTCAGCCCCGCCGGCAACCCCGGGAGCTGCGCGACCCACGTGGTGACCACCCAGAACGCGACGAACACCGACCCCGCCGAGCCCGCCGACTACAACGCGTCGATCATGAGCTGGGTGCGCGCGCGCCTCGGGGACCCGTAGGCCGGGCCGGACCGCGTTAGCTGACGTGCCCAGGGACGTTCCGAACGGGCGGTAGGTAGGTCCGGGCCTGCCGAGAGGCTGTGGGTGTCAAAGCTCACGACCTTCTCGGAGGCCCGGAATGC
>JACCSF010000390.1 GCA_013813135.1 Thermoleophilaceae bacterium
GTCCGGGGGCGCGAGCCCCCGGTTGGAATCATCGCTCGATCTTGGTGATCTTCAGCTTGCGGGCGGGCCCGCGCGGAACTGGGACGGTCACGGTGTCGCCGCGCTTTTGGCCGAGCAGCGCGCGGCCGACGGGCGACTCGTTCGAGAGGCGGCTCTCCGAGGGATTCGCCTCGGCGGAGCCGACGATCTTGAACTTTGTGGACTTGTCCGTCTTCTGGTCTTTCAGGTGCACCGTGGCGCCCACGCTGACGACGGCGGTGTCCACGTCGCTCTCGTTGATCACCCGCGCGTTGCGCAGCTTCTCCTCGAGGTCGGAGATCTGCTTCTCGAGCATCGCCTGCTCGTTCTTGGCGTCGTCGTACTCCGAGTTCTCGGAGATGTCGCCGAACTCGCGGGCCTCCTTGATGCGCTCGGCCACCTCGCGCCTGCGGTCACCGCGCAGATGCTCGATCCGGGCCTTCAGCTCCTCGAGGCCCTGTGGGGTGAGAACGGTGTCACGTGGCATAAGAAAACCCTCCGCGGACTGCGTGCCGGAGGGACGCGAGAGTGTAGCAACGCGTGTCTACGCCGCAACGGCGATTTCGCGCCCGCTCAGCGCCGCCAGCGCGGCCCGTGCGTGGGCCGTCGTGGGGGCGGTCACGAGCGCCTCGCGCTCGCGCCTGGTCAGGCCCAGCGTGTCGGCGTACCAGGGGTAGAACTTCCGCAAATAGCGGCCGGCGCGGTCGCGGCCGAGGTGGTCCTCGGCGGCCTCGATGATGGTCTCGAGCTCGGTCGCGACCTCTCCGGCTGACGGCTCGCCGTGGTAGCGGCCCAGCAGGCGGGCGAAGCGCCAGGGATTGCCGAGCGAGCCGCGGGCGAGCATGACGGCTGTGGCCTGGCTCTGATCGAAGGCGGCGAGGGTACGCGCTTCGTCGCTCAGGCCACCCGAGAGGATCACGGGAACGGGCAACGCCTCGGTCAGCTCTCGCGCGAGCGCGTAGTCGGGTGTTCCGGCGTGCTGCTGGGAGGCGTGGCGGGGGTGGAAGGTGATGCCCGCGACGCCGGCGTCCTCCACGAGGCGGTGCGCCAGCTCGACGCCGCTGCTGTCGCCGGGCTTGTTGCCGGGGCGCAGCTTTACGGTGACGGGCAGGTTGGAGCCCTCGCCGGCGGCCTTCGCGATCGCCACCGCCTTGGCGGGATCGTCGAGCAGGGCCGCGCCCGCGCCGGTCTTGGAGACCTTGCGGACCGGACAACCCATGTTGAGATCGATCAGGTCGGCGCCCGCGGCGGCCGTGAGGGCGGCCGCCTCGCGCATGACGGCGGCGTCGTGGCCGAACAGCTGGATCGAAACCGGGTGCTCATCCGGATGGATGCGCAGGAACTCCTTGACGGTGCGCTCGTTGCCGTGGGCGAGGCCGAAGCTCGAGACCATCTCGGAGGTGACCAGCCCTGCGCCGAAGCGCTTGGCCTGAAGGCGCACGAACCAATTGCCGATGCCCGCGAGCGGCGCGAGCACAAGGCGGTTCTGGAGCGTGCGGCCACCGAGCGTCCAGGGGTCTGTGAGGACGGGCATGACGGGGAAACGGTAGCGCCGGGGACCTCCGCTTTCCCAGCCGCCTCCCCGCAGCCCGGGCCTCCGGCCGGAATCGTCCGCCCATGCGCCCAGGATGGCGCGCCGGGACGCAAGGGGGTGTTACGGGCGTTACTTGTTTGTGCTGTTGCGTTCCCAGATCAGCTTTAGGCCGTTCAGGGTCAGCAGCTCGTCCACCTCATCGACCTGCTCGCAGGAGGGCACGATTGCGGCTGCGTATCCGCCCGTGGCGATCGTTGTCGCTTCCTCGCCGAGCTCCTCGCGGAGGCGTCCCACGATTCCGTCGACCTGGCCGGCGAAGCCGTAGACCACGCCCGACTGGATCGCCTCCGTCGTGCCCTTGCCGATCGCGTGGCGGGGCTCCTCGATGTCCACCCGCGGCAGTCGCGCCGCCCGCGCGGCGAGGGCCTCCAGCGAGATCTCGATGCCGGGTGAGATCACGCCGCCCAGGTACTCGCCGGCGCTCGAGACGACGTCGTAGTTGATCGCGGTGCCGAAGTCGACGGCGATGCACGCGCCGCCGACGCGGTCGTACGCCGCCACGGCGTTCGCGAGCCGGTCGGGGCCGAGCTCCTGCGGCGTGTCGATGCGGATCGGCATACCCGTCTTCAGGCCGGGTCCGACCAGTGCCCCGTTCCCGTCGAGGTAGCGGTCCATCAGCTGCTCGTACTCGTGCGCCAGGGTCGGCACGACCGAGGAGACGATCGCGGCGTCCACGTCGGCCAGGCGCAGACCGCGCAGGCCGAGCAGCGAGGCGACCACGGTGGCCAGCTCGTCCGCGGTGGCGAAGCGCACCGTGGCGAAGCGCCAGTGTTCCAGCAGCTCGTCGTCCCGGAACATGCCGAGGTGGGTCTGGGTGTTGCCGACGTCGATGGCGAGCAGCACGGGCGGAGGATTATCCCGGCTTGGCAAGCCTCGACCCGATCCGCAGCAGGTTCCCGTCGGCATCCACGACGGCGAACTCGCGCAGGCCGTAGTCGGTGTCCTCCGGCGGCGCGTGCAAGCGCGGGATGCCCTCGCCCGGCAGGCCGAGCCGCTGGTACTCGGCATAGAGCGCATCTGCGTCCTCGACGTACAGGTAGCAGCCCGCGATCGAGCGCCGTGGGTCGAGCCCGGGGGAGTGAAAGAAGTGGACGCCGACCTCTCCGCGCATGACGATCAGGTACTCGTCCGGCCACAGCCCGGCCTGCGTGAACCCGAGCCGGGTGTAGAAGGCGGCTGTCTCGGCGAGGTCGCGCGAGGGAAGAATGGGCGCGACGCCGAGCACGGGCGGGGCCTACCGCTCCAATGGAGCGCCCATTGCGTGGAAACCACCGTCCACGTGCAGGATCTCCCCGCTGATCCCGCGCGCCCAGTCGGACAGCAGGAAGCACACGGCGTCCGCGACGGGCGACGGGTCGCTCGTGTCCCAGCCCAGCGGCGCCTGCTCGCGCCACAACCCGGCGAGCTTGTCGAAGCCGGGGATCCCTTCCGCCGCCGCCGTCTCAACCGGCCCAGCGGACACGAGGTTCACGCGCACGCCGGTACCCCCCAGGTCGCGCGCCAAATACCGGGACACGGACTCCAAAGCGGCCTTCGCCACCCCCATCCAGTCATAGACCGGCCACGCAACGGACGCATCGAAGTCCATCCCAACGAACGAGCCCCCTTCATCGCCCATCAACGGCGCGAGCGCCCCCGCAAGGGCTTTGAAGGAATAGGCCGACGTGCGAAAGGCGATCTCGGCAGACTCCGGCGGCGCGCTCATGAAGTTGCCGCCGAGCGCGTCGCCGGGCGCGAAGGCGATCGCGTGCAGCGCGCCGTCGATCCCGCCCCAGCGGGACTCCAGATCCGACGTGACAGCGGAGAGATCCTCCGGCGAGTTCACATCCAGCTCCAGCACATCCGGCGGCGTGGGCAGCCGCGCCGCCGCCCGCTCGGTCATCCGGCGCGTGCGCCCGAATCCGGTCAGCACTATCTCGGCGCCCTCCTGCTGCGCCCGCTCCGCAACCGCAAAGGCGATCGACCCGCGCGTGAGCACGCCCGTCACGAGCAGTCGCTTGCCCTCCAGCAGCATGGCTAGAGGAGTATCGGCTCCCGGACGGCGGCGCGGCGCCAGACCAGCTCGACCGACGCCCGCAGTACCAGCTTTCCGTCCTGGTTGACGACCTTCCAGCGGCACGCGACCAGCCCGTGCTCGTCGTCGATCGGCCGCGTCTCCACGACCTCGCCCTCGACGTGCACCGTGTCGCCGATCCTGACCGGATGCTTGAAGACGGCGTCGGCGATCCTCCGCAGGGCCACCACGCGCTCGGGGTGGAACGGCATCAGGCCGGCCGCGTAGGACAGCACGAGCAACCCGTGCGCGATCCGCTCGCCGAAGCGGCTGCCGGAGGCCCACGCGGCGTCCACGTGCTGGGGATGGGTGTCGCCGGTCAGCCCCGCGAAGCTCGCGATGTCCGACTCGGTGACCGTGCGGCTCTCGGTCCGAAAGCGCTCGCCCACCTCGAGCCCGTCGAAGTCCCGCTCGAACAGCGTCATGTGGCCGCGGCCTCCGTCGGCCGGAAACGTGTCCGCAGGGCCCGCAGGAACGCAGCGGCCGCGCGGCGGTGTCCCTCCGGTGAGGGGTGAAAGCCGTCGGCGGCGTACGTGTCGCGATCGGCGGCCGCCGGGTCGTCGAAGCTGTCGAGCAGCGCGACGCCGTGCCGCTCCGCCACCGCGCGGCACGCCCCGTTGAAGCGACGCATGCCCTCCTCCACGCGCGCACGCGTGCGCGGGCGCAGGTCCAGGAAGCGCGAGATGTCCGGGTAGGTCGCGGTGACCACCTCGGCCTTCGGCGCCTCCGAGCGCAGCCGCGCGAACATCCGCGCCAGCCGGGTCGCGTACTCGGCCGGGTCGGGCCGCACCGACTCGAGCACGTCGTTGGCCCCGCACACGAGCGTGACCACATCCGGGTCGAGCGACAGCGCCTGATCCAGCTGCTTCTCCTCGACGTCGGCACTCGTCGCCCCGACCCACGCCAGGTTCTCGTAGCGCGTCCGCGGCCCGAGCGCGCGCGCCACCTCGTCCGCCCAGCGCGGCTCGCCCGCCACCAGGCCGGCGGTGAAGCTGTCGCCGAGAGCCACGTAGGTGGTCAAAGCGGGATGTTCCCCGGACCGTTGCCGTATTGACCGCCGTTTGCCAGCGCCGCGAGCGCGCTCGAGAGCCGGCGGCGGGTGTCGCGCGGCTCGACCAGCTCGTCCACGAAGCCCTGGCTTGCCGCGACCGCCGCGGAGACATGCTCGTCGGCATACGCGGCGGCCAACCGGTCGCGCTCGGCGTCGGGGTCGTCTGTCTCGGCCAGGGCGCGGCGATGAACCACCCCGACCGCCTGCTTGGGCCCCATGATCCCGATCTCGGCATCGGGCCAGGCCAGCGAGAGGTCGGCGCCCAGGTCCTTCGAGTTCATGCAGATGTAGGCGCCGCCGTAGGCCTTGCGCAGCACAACGGTCACCTTCGGCACGACAGCCTCCGCGAAGGCGTGCAACAGCTTGGCCCCGTGGCGGATCACGCCGAGGCCCTCCTGCTTGGTGCCGGGCAGGAACCCCGGCGTGTCGACCAGCACGACCAGGGGGAGCCCGAACGCGTTGCAGGTGCGCACGAAGCGGGCGGCCTTCTGGGCGGCCGTTGCGTCGATCACCCCACCGAGGAACCAGGGCTGGTTGGCGATGACGCCGACCGGCCGGCCCTCGATCCGCGCCAGCGCCGTGACCATGTTGCGCCCCCAGCGGTCCGACAGCTCGAGCATCGCGCCGCCGTCCACCAGCGCCTCGATCACGCCGCGCATGTCGTAGACCTTGCGCGCGGTGGTCGGGACCAGCGATGCGGGGTCGATCGGCCGCACCTCCGCGGGTGGTCCGATCGGCGGGATCTCGCCGGCGTGCTGGGGCAGGTAGGAAAGCAGGTCGCGCACGAGCGCCGCGGCCGCGCGGTCGTCGTCGGCCACGAACTGCGAGACCCCGTTCGCCGAGTGCACGCGCGGGCCGCCGAGCGCGGCCGCGTCCACGTCCTCGCCCATCACTTCGCGCACCACACCGGGGCCGGTGAGGAACATCGCGGACTCCTCCGTCATGACGACGAAGTCGGTCAGGGCGGGCGAGTACGAGCCGCCGCCGGCGGAGACGCCGCTGATCACCGAGATCTGCGGCACGCGGCCGGAGAGCCGCACGTTGTGCCGGAAGATGCGCCCGTAGCCGGCGAGGGCCGCGACGCCGTCGTCCATACGCGCGCCGCCGGAGGCGATGAAGCCCACCACCGGCGCAGCCGCCCGCTCGGCGAGCTCCATCACGCGGATGATCGTCTCGGCGTGCGCCTCGCCCAGCGAGCCGCCGGCGAAGCTCTGGTCCTGCGCGTAACAGAACACCGGCCGCCCGGCGACCGTGCCGCTCGCGCCGACCACACCGTCGCCCGGCGCCATCCGCTTGGACTCGCGGCGCGGCAGCACCGTGGAGCGGATCACGTTCAGCGAACCGGGGTCGCAGAGCGCCGCCAGCCGCCCGTAGGCGTCCAGGCCGCGCGGCTCCTCGACGACCGCGAAGCGGCCGTTCGTGCGTTCAGCTAGAGCGCTCACTCAGCCTCCAGGCAGAGCACGGCGTTGTGCCCGCCGAATCCGAATGCATTGGAGATGCCGATCGCGCGACCGTCGCCGTTGGCCAGCGGGCGCGCCTCCTGCGGCACGTAGTCGAGGTCGAGCCCCTCGTCGGGCTCCTCGTAGTTGAGCGTCGGGGGCGCGATCCGGTCGCGCAGGGCCAGCAGCGTGGCGATCGCCTCCACGGCCCCGGCGGCCCCGAGCAGATGGCCGATCGCCGACTTGGTCGAGCTGACCGGCACCTGTGCGGCGCGCTCCTCGCCGAACGCCGCCTTCAGCGCGTTGGTCTCTGCGCGGTCATTCAAAGGCGTGGACGTGCCGTGCGCGTTGACGTACTTGATGTCGTCCGGCCCCACGTCCGCATCGCGCAGCGCCAGCTCGATCGCCTTCGAGGCCCCCCGGCCGCTCGGCTCGGGAGCCGTCAGGTGGTAGGCGTCCGACGTGGACGCGTACCCGCGCACGGAGCCGAGGATGCGGGCACCGCGGGCGCGCGCCGCCTCCTCCTCTTCGAGCACGAGGATGCCTGCGCCCTCGCCCATGACGAAGCCGTCGCGGCGCCGGTCGAACGGGCGGGAGATGCCGCTGTCCGACAGCGCGTCCATGCGGGAGAACGCCGCGGTCGCCAGCGGCGTGATCGCCGCCTCGCTGCCGCCGGTGACGACGGTCTCGGCGTCGCCGTAGCGAATCAGCCGGGCCGCCATCCCGATGGCGTGCGCGCCCGCCGCGCAGGCGGACACGGTGCCGAACGACTGGCCGCGCAGGTCGTGCTTCATCGCCACCACGCCGGACGCGGCGTTGGCCATCAGCAGCGGTATCGACAGCGGCGAGATCCGGTCAGCGCCCTGCTGCTGCAGGATCAGGTGCTGGCGCTCGAGCGTGTCGATCCCGCCGATGCCGGTGCCGATCAGGCAGGCGGCGAGGTCGGGATCGCCGGGCGGGCCGTCATCCCAGCCGGCGTCCTCGAGCGCCTCGGCCGTCGCGGCCAGGGCGAACTGGGTGAAGCGGTCGGCGCGGCGCACCTCCTTGATGGAGAGGTGCTTCTTGGGCTCGAACTCGCTCGCGCGACCGTAGCCGTCCTCGATCCCGGACTGGCCGGCGCTCCAGCGCTCGTGGAGGGTGCGGGCGCCGACGCCGAGCGGCGTCACGGCCCCCACACCTGTGATGACGACGTTGCGCGTCATCCCAGCTTCGACGCCACCAGATCCACGGCCTGACGGACGGTCTTGATGCCTTCCATGTCCTCGCCCTTGAGCTGCACGCCGTACTCGTCCTCGACGATCTGGGCGAGCTCGACGAGGTCGAGCGAGTCGATATCAAGCGCCTCGAACTCGGCGTCCGACGAGATCTGATCGGGCTCGGCGCCGAACTCCTCGAGCGCCTGGAACACCCTCTGCTCGATCTGCTCACGTGTTGCTGTCGTAGACATCGGTCCTCCTTCGTTAGATCTTTTCGGATCCGCGCGCACTCGGCCGAGCCGAGTGCCTGCGGCTTATGCGGTCAGTCCACCGTCGACTGTCAGGCACACGCCGGTCACGTAGGCGGCGTCGCTCGACGTGAGGAAGCGCACGCAGGCGGCCACCTCATCGGGGGTTCCGGCCCGGCGCGCGGGCACCAGCTCCAGCAGCCCGTCGCCCAGCCCCTCGGTCATGTCCGTCTCGATCAGCCCGGGGGCCACGGCGTTGACCGTAACGTTGCGGCGCGCAACCTCCGTCGCCACCGTCTTCGTCATCGCGACAAGACCGGCCTTCGAGGCCGCGTAGTTGGCCTGGCCCGGGTTGGCCTTCTCGATGCCGACGATCGAGGCGATGTTGACGACCCGGCCGAAGCGGTTGCGGATCATCGGCCGCAGGGCGCGGCGGGTCAGGCGGAAGGCTGCGGAAAGGTTGGTGTCGATGACCCTGTCCCAGTCGTCGTTGTCGATCTGGGGGGAGAGGCCGTCGGCGCGCACGCCCGCGTTGTTGACGAGCACCAGCACCGGCCCAAGCTCGTCCTCGAGGCGCTTGAAGAGCGTGTCCGCGGCATCCGGGTCGGAGATGTCGGCCTGCACCGCGACCGCCCGGCCGCCGGCGTCGGTGATCGCCTTGACCACGGCTTCGGCGCTGTCGGAGTCGCTGCGGTAGTTCACGCCGACCGGCCATCCGTCCCGGGCGAGCATCTTCGCGATCGCCGCGCCGATGCCGCGCGAGCCGCCGGTGACGAGGGCGCAGCCCTCGGGGCGTCCATTGGCACTCCCTGCACGTCCGGCCGAGCCGGACGCTTCGGGCCTCATGCCCCCCATTGGATCACCCCCGCGCCCCAGGTGAAGCCCGCGCCGAAGGCGGCGAGCAGCACGTTCATGCCCGGCTCGAGCATCCCGCGCTCGCGGGCGTCCGCCAGCGCGATCGGAAGCGTGGCCGACGACGTGTTGCCGTAGCGGTCGATGCAGTCGATCACCCGCGCGCTGTCGACGCCCAGCCGCTCGCCCACCGCCGCGAGGATGCGCGCGTTGGCCTGGTGGTAGACGAACAGGCCGATGTCGTCGAGCTCCAGCCCGACGCGCTCGACGGCCTCGATCGTCGACTCGGACAGGCGCTGCACCGCGGCCTTGAAGGTGTCGTGGCCCTGCATGTGGATGATCTGATCGTCGTGGTTGGCGCGGATCGCAGGGGCGCCGGTGCCGTCGGCGTGCAGGGCGATGTGACCGATCAGGCCGGGGCCGCCGTTCGCGGCGCCCACCACCGCGGCGCCGGCGCCGTCGGCGAACAGGGCCGCGGTGCCGCGGTCCGACTTGTCGGTGAAGCGGCTCAGCACGTCGGCGCCGATCACCAGCACGTTCTCGCAGCGCCCGCACTCGACCTGGGCGGCGGCCAGCGACAGCGCCGAGAGGAAGCCTGTGCAGGCGGCGCCTAGGTCCATCGCGCCGGCCCTGTGGGCGCCCAGGTCGAGCGCCACCAGCGGCGCGGCGTTCGGCAGCAGCTCGTCGGCGCCCACGGTTGCAACCAGTACGAGATCGAGATCCTCGGCGGCCACTCCGGCCTCCTCGAGCGCTTGGCGCCCGGCGGCCGTGGCGAGATCTTGCAGACGCTCTCCGCCGGACACGTGGCGGCGTTCGTGGACACCGGTGCGGTGCACGATCCATTGCTCGGTCACGCCGGCGCCCTCGGCGACGGTCGCGTTCGTGACCACGTTGTCCGGCACCGCCATGGCCACAGAGGCGATCGTCGCCGGACGGGTCTGGCCGTTCCTCCAGGTCGGAGCCTGAGTGGTCTCTACGAGGGCGCTAGGCATTGGCGGCCGCCATCGCAAGCGGAGCCTCGGGCGCGTCGCGGGACTCGAGCAACTCGTATCCGGCGAGCGCTGCACAGAAAATTGCAGGCTGAGCCCAGGCCGTGCCGTCCGAGGCGCGCTCGAGCAGGTCGGGGCGCTGGCGCTCCATCGCGAGATGTCGATAGTTGCGAGCCATCAGTGCACCATCCCGTACACGGGAGCGGTCTCAGCATTACTCGCCAGGCTTCCCCCCGGTCGGGGGGTCTTGTGGGGAACGGCGGGGGGTCGGCGGGCCGGTTGGTCCCCGTGCACGGCCCCGAATCCCCTCTTACGCAGCCACTTGCGCGGGTTGGGGCTGCTCCGACTCGCCCTGCCGAGCCGCCTCCGCGTGCCCCCTGCTCTCGCGCGAGGACAGCAGCAGCAGGGCCAGCACGGCACCGAGCAGGGCCAGGGCGGCCCCGCCCAGGAACCCCGCCTGGTAGCCCTCGGTGAGCGCCACCTGCTGCGCCGCGTCGACCGCGTCCGAGCGGGCCGTGGCGAGAGCCACGAGGATGGCCAGCCCGAGCGCGCCGCCGATCTGCTGAGACGTGTTCACCAGTCCGGACGCCAGGCCGGCCTGCTCGCCGGAGACGCCGGTCGTGGCCGCGATCGTCGCCGCCACGAACGCGAAGGCGACGCCGGAGCCGACCACGATCGAGGGGCCGAGCACATCCGCCAGGAAGCTGCCGTCAGACGAGATCTGGCCGAACCAGACCAGGCCGATGCTGGCCCCGAACAGGCCCACGACCATCGTCGTCTTGTAACCGAGGCGCGTGACCACCTGGGACGCGGCCCCCGCCGACACGATGATCGACAGTGCGATCGGCAGCTGGGCGAAGCCGGCCTCGATCGGGCTGTAGCCGAGCACCTGCTGCGTGTAGAAGGTGAGGAAGAAGAACATCGGGAACATCGCCATCGTCATCGCGAGGCCCACGATGTTCGCCCCTCGAAGCGCGCGGTTGGCGAAGATCTTCAGCGGCATCAGCGGACGCCGTGCGCGCCGCTCGATCTCCACGAAAGCGGCGAGTAGCACCAGCGAGGCGGCTGCCAGGCCGACCGTCTGCACCGACCCCCAGCCGGCGTCGTTGGCGTCGACCAGCGCGTATACGAGCAACACCAGGCCGGCGGTGACCGAGACGGCGCCGGCCACGTCGAACGAGCGCGTGCCGGCCGCCTCGCGGCCCTCCGGCAGCAGGCGGGTGGCCAGCAGGGCGGCGACGATGCCGATCGGCACGTTGACGAAGAGCACGGCCTCCCACCCGAGCCACTCGGTCAGCACGCCGCCGAGGATCACGCCCGCGGCGCCGCCCGACCCTGCCACGGCGCCCCACACGCCAAGCGCCTTGTTGCGCTCGGCGCCCTCCGGGAAGAGCGTCATCACGAGCGAGAGCGCGGCCGGCGAGATGACCGCCGCGCCGAGGCCCTGCACGGCGCGGGCCAGCACGAGCCACAGCGCGCTCTGCGCGAGCCCACCTATCAACGAAGCGGCGCTGAACAGCACCAGGCCGGCGATGAACACCCGGCGGCGTCCGAGCAGGTCGGCGACGCGACCGCCGAGCAGCAGGAAGCCGCCGAACATGAGCGTGTAGGCGTTCGCCACCCAGGACAGGTCCTCGCCGGCGAAATCGAGATCCCTCCCGATCGAGGGCAGGGCCACGCTGACGATGGCCGCGTCGAGGATCAGCACGAACTGGGTAGAGGCGAGTAGTGCGAGCGCGAGCCCGCGTCGCTCGGTCGGTTCGGTAGACATCGCAGAGCACGATACGCAACCCGATTTGCCGGCTTAGTTCGTCAAACCGAGCCGCTCGGCGCGCTGCACCGCCTCGGCTCGGTTGCGCACGTTCAGCTTGCGGTAGAGCGCACTCGTGTGCTCCTTGACGGTGTGCGGCGACAGGAACAAGCGTTCGGCGATCTCCTTGTTGGTCGCCCCCGAAGCCATCAGCGACAGCACCTCGCGCTCGCGCTCGGAGAGCGCCGCCGCGGGCTGCTCGGCGCGCGGCGCGAACACGGTCATCCCCTTCCCAACCATGCGCACGGCCGCCGCCACGTCGTCCGCCGACCAGTCCTTCGAAACGAACCCCGACGCCCCGGCGGCCTTCGCGGCCTGCGGCGAGATCCAGCCGGCGCCGGAGATCAGCAGCACGCGCGTGGTGGGCGACTCGCGCCGGATCGCCTCGCACAGCTCGGCGCCCGACTCTTCACCCAGGAACAGGTCGACCAGTGCCACGTGCGGGTCGTAGCGGCGCGCCATCGCGAGCGCCTCCTCCGCGTTCGACGCCGATAGGCAGCGCTCGACCCACGGCTGCTCGGTCAGCAGCAGGCGAAAGCCCCAGTGGACGACGTCGTGGTCGTCGACCACCAGCACGCGCAGGTTGCGCTCCGGGGTCATTCGTCCTCCTCCTCCACCGGCACGACCAGGCGCACGCGCCACTCTGAGCCCTCCGGGCCGAACTCGACCAGAGCCCCGCGCCCGAGCGCCTCCACCGCTGCCAGCCGGAGGCCCATGCCGGTGCCGCGCGTGTCGCTGCGGGCGCCATCGTTGCGCACCTCGAGCACGAACGCGCCGTCTACGCGCCCCACCCGCACGCGCACGCTCGACGGGCGCGCGTGCTTGTCGGCGTTGCGCAGCGCCTCGGCGAGGACGGACTGGGCCAACGGCTCGATCTCCGGGGGGACCACGACGCCCCTCTCCCAGTCGAGCTCGAGCGGCAGGTCCTTGTAGTGGCGGCCGAGCCGCTCGAGCTCCCCGTCCAGCGTGGCGCCGGTGTCGAGCGTGGGCGGGGCCAGCGGGCGGCCGAGGGCATCGCGCAGGTCCTTGAGCGCCGCCTGCATCTCGTCCGCGCAGCGCTTGCGCGCCTCCTCGCTGAGGCCGTGCTCGGAGCCCAGCACGAGCGAGACGCCGAAGAGCCGCTGCACGACGCGCTCGTGGATCTCGCGCGCAAGGTCGATGCGGGCCTGGAGCAGCCGCGCCCGGCCCTGTTGGCTGGTGGCGATCCGCACGCTGGCCGCGAGCGCAGCGGTCTTGCCGAGCGTCCACATCGCGTGGCGCTCGGCGTCGGTCAGCTCGAACTGGGCGCCGCCGCGGTCGGCGAAGATGACGCCCAGCCAGCGCCCGCCCGCGGACACGGGCGTGCAGGTGAGCGTCTCGACGCCGGGGAAGTGCGCGTAGCGTTCGGGGACCCAGCGGCCAAGCCCGCCGCTGACCTCCACCACGCGGTCCTCGGACAGGGCGACCTGCGCGATCGGGGTCTCCTCGAGCGTGCCGTAGATGTCGCGCAGCAGCGGGGCATCCATCCCGTGGCTGCCGACCGGCACCACCAGTTGGCGCGCCTCGTCGTAGAGCAGCAGCCCGGCGCGCTCCATGTTGACCACCGTGCAGAGAGCGGTGCAGAGCCGGTCGTAGAACCCCGGGCCGCCGGACCCGGCCGGCTGCCTGTCCAGCTCGGCGAGCAGCTCGACGATCACGTCGAGTGCATCGGTACGCGCCGGGACGGCCATGTGAGTGTTGTACCCGCTTAGGCGTCCTGCAGGGCGAGACGGAGCGCCTGCTCGGAGGTCAGCGACACCGCGCGCGCGTATCCACAGGCACGGCAGCGGCAGATCGCCTCGGCGTCGAAGTCGTCGATCAGCAGCGACCAGTCGACGTCTCCCGACAGACACGCTCGGCAGGCGAGCGCGGCAGCCACCAAGCTGGGGTCGTCGTCCCCGCGAAAGCTGGCAAGCTCAAGCGTCTCCTCCATATGCAGAGCCTCCCCCAGTTCGAGGTGTCCCTCAACCGGCCACACCGCAAACCCCCCGCCTGGGGGGATGATGCCCTCCGGGGCTCACGCCCCCGGGCCCGCTCACCCGACCGGTCGCGTCAGAACCTCCCGAAGGGCTCCACGAGCTGATCGGACACCGCGCCGAGACGCTCCGCGAGCCGCGTGCCGTCCGGCAGCGCCAGCCCGGGGTCGAGCTCCAGCAGCGGCTCGAGCACAAAGCGGCGGCTCGTGACCTCGGCGTGCGGCAGCGTCAAGCGCTCGGAGCGGTGCTCGCGTTCGCCGAGGAGCAGCACGTCCACGTCGATCGGCCGTGGTCCGCGGCGCACGCCACCGGAAGGCCTGCCCAGGTCGCGCTCCACCTGCTTGCAGGCATCGAGCAGCGACTCGGGATCCAGGTCGGTGTGGATACGCAGGCAGGCGTTGAGGAAGTTGGGCTGTTCGGTGACGTCGCCCTGGGGCGCGGTCTCGTAGACCGACGAGGAGGCGGTCACCTCGATGCCGCGGGTCTCCAGCGCGGCTCGCGCGGCCCGCAGGTTGGCGAGCCGGTCGCCCTCGTTGGAGCCGAGGCCGAGGTAGCCGACCTCGCTCAAGCCTCCTTCCAGACCTCCACCGACACCTCGTCCACCGGCAGCGGGATCGGGGGCTCGGGCTTGGCAGCCTTGACCCGCACCGACTCCGCGCCGAAGCGATCGATCAGCCGGTCCGCGACGGCGGTGCACAGCCGCTCGAGCGTGTTGTACGAGCGCTCCTGCGCCGCCAGCGCCACCTGCTCGCACACCTCTCCGTAGTTGATCGTGTCCTCGACGCGGTCGGTCACCGTCGCGTCGCACTCGTCGAGCTCGAAGGAGACGTCGAACACGAGCCGCTGGCCAAGCTCGCGCTCTGCCTCGTGCACGCCGTGGCGGGTGTAGAGCGATAGACCGCTGATCTCGATCGTGACGGCGGGCGCTGAGGACTGGCGATCGTCGTCGAGCGCGTCCTCATCCAGCTCGTCGTCGAAGTCATCCTCCTCCCGCTCCCAAGTCATGCTCCGACCGTAGCAGCGGCGATCGCCAGGGCATCCGCGACGGGGCCGACGTCGTGTACGCGGAATACGCACGCACCTCGCTCGAATGCCATCACGTTCGTGGCAATCGTGCCCGGCAGGCGCTCGCGCTCGTCCCGCCCGCCGGCCAGCTTGCCGAGGAAGCTCTTGCGCGACGTGCCGATCACCACCGGCCGGCCGATTGCGACGATCTCGTCGAGGCGCCGCAGCAGCTCGAGGTTGTGCTCGACGGTCTTGGCGAACCCGATCCCCGGATCGAGCCAGACGTGCTCCTCGGGAACGCCCTCGCCGACGGCGAACGCGAGCCGCTCCTCCAGGAACGCCTTGACGTCGCCGACCACGTCGTCGTATTGCGCCGCCCCCTGCATCGTGCGCGGCTCGCCGCGCATGTGTGCCAGGCAGCAGTGTGCGCCCGCGTCCGCGACCAGCCCTGCGAGCTCGGGGGCAAAGCGAAAGGCGGACACGTCGTTCACGAGCGTCGCCCCGGCAGCGAGCGCGGCACCGGCCACCTCGCTCCTGGTGGTGTCGACCGAGACCCGGTGGCCGGCCGCGGCGAGCCGCTCGACCACGGGCAGCACGCGCTCGAGCTCGTCGGCGGCGGGGACCGGCTCGGCCCCCGGGCGCGTGGACGCGCCGCCGATGTCGAGAATCGCGGCGCCCTCGGCCACCAGCCGGAGGCCGTGTTCGACGGCGGCGTCGGGCTCGAGGAAGAGCCCGCCGTCGGAGAACGAGTCGGGAGTCACGTTGACGATGCCCATGATCGAATACGGGCGCACGCGCCGAATTATCGCCCCCGCCCCCGCCGACTCAGGGAACCGCCGGCGCCCCGCGGTTGTACCACCGTGCAGAACCCGCGAGAGGAGCGAGGTATGACGACGAGACTGGCGGCGGCGATCGCCGTGGCGGCGGCGCTGCTCGCGCCGACGAGTGCGGCGGCCGGGGGCTTTGCGACGGTAGGAGTGGATCCGCTGCCGAATGGCATCGGCCCGGGCAAGACCTGGGGAGTGCAGCTGACGATCCTCCAGCACGGGCGGACGCCGCTCGAGGGCGTCGACCCTCGCGTGATCGTCACGCGCGGAACCGAGCGGCAGGTGTTCGCCGCCCGGCCGACCCGGCGGCCCGGCGTCTACCGGGCGCAGATCGTGTTCCCGAGCGCGGGCACCTGGCACTACGTCGTGGATGACGGCTTCACGATGACCCACACGTTCCCGCCTGTGCGCGTGCGTGTCGGGGGCGGCGACAGGTCGCCGGTGGCCGGTGCGGAGGAGCGGAGGGTGTCGACGGCCGCGGCCGGCGGCGGATCGAGCGGCGCGGCCACCAGCGCAGGCGGCGCGGCCGACGGCGACGACCCGGACCTCCCGCTCGCTCTCGTGGTCGCAGCGGTCGCCGGCCTGGCCGCCGCGCTCGGCACCGCGGCGCTCCGGCGGCGCCGGCCGCGTCCGGCCCCCGAAGGCAGGTGAGCCGCATGCCATGGGCTGGCTCGCTGAAGGCCAAGATCCTCGCGCCGGGCCCGGGGTCGGTGATGCCGTCCGACTTCGCCGCGCGCATGAGCGCCGCCGACCTCAACGCGCTGGTGAACTTCCTGCTGGCCGCAGGCCCGTCTCGCTGAACCGGCATGATCGCCTCCTGATGGCGAGTTCCTTCGAGGCGATCGTGTTCGACAACGACGGGCTGCTGCTCGACACCGAGGAGGCCTGGACCCGAGCCGAGACAACCCTGTTCGAGCGCCACGGCGATACGTTCACCCAGGCCCACAAACGCGACCTGATCGGCTCGTCGCGCGCGCGGTCGGCGGTCAAGCTCGAGCGGATGCTGCAGTTATCTGGTCGCGGGGAGGCGCTCATGGACGAGCTGCACGAGCTCGTGATGGAGGAGGTCGTCGCCGGCGTGCCGCCGCGACCAGGCGCGCTTGAGCTGCTGCAAGCCGTGCGAGCGGCAGGGGTGCCGGTCGGGCTGGCATCCAACTCGTCGCGCGAGTTCGTGGACCTCGCACTCTCGGTGGCGCAGCTCGCGAACGGCCAGTTCGACGTTGTGGTGACCGCCGACGACGTCGACGCTCCCAAGCCCGCGCCCGACCTGTACGTCGCGGCGTGCGCCGCTCTCTACGCCGCTCCCCAGCGCGCCGCCGCACTGGAGGACTCGCCGCCCGGGGTCGCGGCCGCCCGCGCCGCCGGCATGTACGTGATCGCCGTGCCCTACTTCCCCGACACGCCGATCGAGGGAGCGTCGCTCACGGCGAGCTCGCTCGCCGATCCGAGCGTGGCGGCCGCCCTCGGCATCGCGCTTGCCGACCGCGGGGATGGGATCTAGAAATACGCCATGACCCGGTACTCGATCAGCCATGCCCAGGCCGTCTGCCAGCCGGGCGAAGCCGGCGCGTAGCGGCGTGTTCGACCATGTGACGATCCATGCCTCGGACCGCGCGGCGTCGGAGCGGTTCTACGACACGGTGCTGGCCACGCTCGGGATCGAGCAGACGCATAGCGACGAGCACTACGTCAGGTGGGGCGACTTCCGGATCGCCCAGGCGGACGCCGGCAACCCGGTGACGCGCCGCCTGCACATCGGCTTCGTCGCCCCGTCCCGCGCCGAGGTCGACGAGTTCTGGCGCGCCGGCACGGCCGCGGGGCACCCGGACGACGGGGCACCGGGCCCGCGCCCGCGGTACAGGCCCGACTACTACGGCGCCTTCCTGCTCGACCCCGACGGCAACAGCGCCGAGGGAGTGCACCACGGCGCCCTGCGCAGCGGCGGGGTCGTCGACCACCTCTGGATCCGGGTCGCGGACGTGGCGGCCTCGAGGGACTTCTACGCGACCGTCGCCTCCCGCGCCGGCTTCCGCCTCGGCAGGGACTCCCCGGACCGGGCCTTCTTCGCGGGCGAGTCGGGCTCGGTCTCGGTGCTGTCCGGCCCGCCCACCGAGCACCTGCGCATGGCCTTCCCCGCGAGCGAGGACGCCGCCCTCCGCGACCCGGACGGCAACGATGTCGAGCTCGTGCTCGCCAAACGAAGCCAGAGCAGCGCATCGGTAGCGTCCGGGGGCGTGGCGCCGATCCAACAGCGCAAAGCCGCGGACTTCCGCGTGCTCCACGAGGGCGAGACATTCGTGATGCCGAACCCCTGGGACGTGGGCTCCGCCCGCGTCCTGGAAGCACTCGGCTTCAAGGCGCTCGCCACCACCAGCGCCGGCTTCGCCTTCGCCCTCGGGCGCCTCGACGGGAACGTCTCGCTCGACGAGATCGTCCAACACACGCGCGCGCTCGATCAGGCGACCGGCCTGCCGGTCTCGGTCGATCTGGAGAACGGCTACGGGCCCAGCCCAGAGCACGCCGCATCGGCCGTCACGCAGGCCGCCGAGGCTGGCGCCGTTGGTGGCTCGATCGAGGACTACGACCCGGACGGCGAGCTCTACGGCTTCGACCTCGCGGTCGAGCGGGTGACCGCCGCCGTCGAGGCCGCGAGGAACCTGGACTTTCCGTTCACGCTCACGGCCCGGGCGGAGAACCACATCCGCGGCAACCCGGACCTCGACGACACCATCGCTCGGCTGCAGGCCTACGAGCGCGCCGGCGCCGACGTGCTCTACGCGCCCGGACTCCGCAACGGCGACGAGATCAAGACCGTGTGCGATGCCGTCTCGAAACCCGTCAACGTGCTCGCGCTTCCGGGACTGTCGGTAGGGGAGATCGCCGACGCCGGTGGCACGCGGATCAGCGTGGGCAGCGGCCTGGCATGGGTCGCCGTCGGCGCGATGGTGGCCGCCGCCGAGCAGATCCGTGACACCGGCGACATGTCATCGCTCGCGGCACCGGTCCGGATCAGTGAGTGGCTCGGCGCCTGATGGCGCGCTACGCCGCCTTTCTCCGTGGAGTCAACCTCGGGCGGCACCGCAAGGTCAGCGGCGCAGAGCTGAAGTCGTGCTTCGAGGAGATGGGCTTCGAGCAGGCCGAGACGTTCCGGACGAGCGGCAACGTCGTCTTCGATGCCGGGCGGGAGCCGCGCGGGAAGCTGACCGACACGATCGAGGGCGCCCTGGCCAAGTCGCTCGGCTACGAGGTGACCGTCTTCGTGCGCACGGCGCAAGAGATCGAGGCGATCGCCGAGCACGAGCCCTTTCCCGCCCAGTTGGTGACGGCCTCCATGGGCAAGCTGCAGGTGTCGATGCTGAACGGGAAGCCCTCCGCCGCGGCGCGGAAGCGGGTGCTGGCGCTCGCGACCGAGGACGACCGGCTCGCGTTCGGAGATCGGGAGCTGTACTGGCTTCCGAGCGGCGGGATCCGCGATTCCGCCCTGAACGGCAAGGCGATCGAGGACCTGCTCGGCCCCTCGACAATGCGCACCATGGGCACCGTCGAATTGCTCGCCGCGAAGTACTTCTGACGGCCTCCAACATTCGTCCGAAGGCCGTTAGTGGCAGGCCTACGAGCGGGCGGGGGACCAGCACAAGGCCGACCTGGTCTGGAAGATCGCCCGCGAGCCCAGGGCGCTCTGGCTGGGCCGCGGATCGCGTGGTATCCGCCGCGAGCCCTCGGGTATGCGCGCTATGCGACGGACTGGCAGAAGCCGCCGCCGGGCACGCGCTTCGGCCACTTCAAGGCGCATTCGCTGCGCGCGTTCGGCGTTCCGCGCTAGCCCGGCAGGACGACTGTCAGGGCGGCCACCCGAGCGTCGCCTACACCCGCTTCGGCAGGCCCGCCACCACCAGGTCGTACGAGTCCTCGACCATGTCGAGCACGAGCCGGTCCGGGACCGAGCCGTCGATGTCGACCGTGTTCCAGTGCCGCTTGTTGAGGTGGTAGCCGGGCCGTATCGCGGGGTAGGTGGCGCGCAGCTGCTCGGCCAGCTCGGGCTCGCACTTGAGGCTCACGCCGAGCGGCCGCGCATCGAGCCGGGACAGGGCGAAGACCTTGCCGGACACCTTGAAGACCGAGAGGCCGGGCGTGAACGGAAACTCCTCGACCGCCCCGGCGAACCCGAGGCAATGGCTGCGCAGCTTGGCCGCGGTGAGCATCGCGGCAAGGCTATGCGCAAGCGGTCAGGCGCCGCGTGGGCGGTGGACGTCGACCTTCCTGGTCTTGCTGAGGCCCGTGCCCCGCTCATCGTCGCCCGCGACCCGCGCTCGGAAGACCGCGTCGCCGGATGCTCGCAAGCGCACGCTGAACGCCGACTTGGCCGCGCCCGCGTCCCGCAGGCGGGCGGTGGCGATCGTTAGGAACCTGCCGTTGCGGGCGCGCTTCTGGATCTGCACCTTGCGACCGTCGCGCGCCGGCTGAACCACGCCGAACAGGCGGAGGCGCTTGCCGGCGAGCGGCGTCGCGTCGCTCACCTTGAGCGTCACCTTGAACAGCGGCAGGCTCGGCGCCGGAGCGCCCGTCGGGTCCCCGCCGGCGGGGGGATCGCCGCCGGGCGGGCTGCCCTCGGGCGGGTTCCCGCCCGGTGGCGGGCTGTCTGCGGGCGGTGGGGCCGGTCCGCCCGCTGGAAGCACGTTCACCGTGCCGGACATGCTGGAGCCGTGCTGGCGGCACAGGTAATTGAAACTGCCCGGGGTGGTGAACGTCCGCTCCACCGTCCAGCTGGAGGCGCTCGGAACCATCGGCTCCTCGAAACCGTCCTCGAACTGCACGTTGTGGACACCGCCGCCGTTGGTCCAAGTGACCTTCTCACCCTGATCGATCGTCACGGTGGCCGGCTGGAAGCGGTTCGGAGACTGCAGCGCCATGACGCTCTGATTGGCCGCACCGGCTCCGCCGGCGACGGCCACGGATGCCGCCAAGACCACGACTGTGACGCCTGGGCGTAGGAGCATCGCGCTTCGGTCGCGAGCCTACGCCCGCGCCACACCCGCTCCTAGAGCCGACAGCCAACTTGGCGCATTGGGCCGGTGTTTACCTCTGAGACCGACCCTGGACGGCGCTGGGGCGCGCCGGCCGAAAGAGCTAGGCCGGCTCGGGCTTCTCGGGCGCGTCGCCGCCGCGCATCTCGGCGGCTCCGCCTGCGAGGCCCGGGCGTGGCAGCGTCTTGGGTGCCCGCTCGGGCTTGCGGCCCGGCGCCTCGGGGGCCGCCGGGGGCAGCGCCGGCAGCGGCGGCTCATCGCTGCCGAAAACCTCTTCCTCGGACTTGCCCTCGAGCAGCTCGATGAACTGCTCGCGCTCGATCGTCTCGCGGCGCAGCAGGATCTCGGACGTCGTCTCGAGCTTGTCGCGGTGCTGGCCGAGGATCTCGCGCGCCAGCAGGTGCGCCTCCTCGACGATGCGCCTGATCTCGTCGTCGATCTCGCGCGCGATCTCGTCCGAGTAGTCGGGCTCGGAGCTGAACTCACGGCCCAGGAAGGGCATCCCGTGGTCGTGTCCGAACACACGCGGCCCGAGCTTCTCGGACATGCCGAAGCGCATCACCATCTGCTTGGCCGTGGCGGTGACCTTCTCGAGGTCGTTCGAGGCGCCCGTGGTGACCTCGCTGAAGACGAGCTCCTCCGCGGCGCGCCCGCCCAGCGTCATCGCCATCGTGTCCGACAACTCCGCGCGCGTGGTCAGGAACTTGTCCTCCGTCGGCAGCGAGATCGTGTAGCCGAGCGCCTGCCCGCGCGAGATCACGGAGACCTTGTGGACCGGATCGGTGTGCTGGAGGTAGTGGGCGACCAGCGCGTGGCCCATCTCGTGGAAGGCCGTGACGCGGCGCTCCTTCTCGGACATCACGCGGGTCTTCTTCTCCGGCCCCGCGATCACGCGCATGATCCCCTCCTCCAGCTGGAGGTGGTCGATCTCGCGCTTGCCCTGGCGGGCGGCCAGCAGCGCCGCCTCGTTGACCAGGTTCTGCAGGTCGGCGCCGGTGAAGCCGGGGGTCTGGCCGGCGAGCACGTCGAGGTCGATCGCCTTGGCGAGCGGCTTGCCGCGCGTGTGCACCTCGAGGATCTTGGTGCGGCCCTTGCGGTCGGGGCGGTCGACGACGATCTGCCGGTCGAAGCGGCCCGGGCGCAGCAGGGCAGGGTCGAGGATGTCCGGCCGGTTGGTGGCGGCGATCAAGATGATGTTGTCCTTCATCTCGAAGCCGTCCATCTCGACGAGCAGCTGGTTGAGCGTCTGCTCGCGCTCGTCGTGACCGCCACCCAGTCCGGCCCCGCGGTGGCGCCCGACGGCGTCGATCTCGTCCATGAAGATGATGCAGGGAGAGTTCTGCTTGGCCTGCTCGAACAGGTCACGCACGCGCGAGGCACCCACGCCGACGAACATCTCGACGAAGTCGGAGCCGGAGATCGAGAAGAAGGGCACACCGGCCTCGCCGGCGACGGCGCGCGCGAGCAGGGTCTTACCGGTGCCGGGCGGCCCGTACAGCAGCACGCCCTTGGGGATGCGCGCGCCGAGCGCCTGGAACTTCTTCGGGTTCTCGAGGAACTCCTTGATCTCGTGGAGCTCCTCGACCGCCTCGTCCACTCCCGCGACGTCGCGGAACGTGATCTTCGGGGCGTCGACAGACATGCGCTTCGCGCGCGACTTCCCGAAGGACATCACCTTCGAGCCGCCGCCCTGCATCTGATTGATGATGAACAGCCAGAACAGCAGGAAGATGACGAAGGGCAGGATGTACGTCAGCGCGGTGAGCCACCCCGAGCCGCCCTTGGCCTTGACGTCGATCGGGATGTCCTCGGCCCGCAGCTGGTTGATCAGGTTCTGCTCGGTGTTGTCGGGATAGGCGGTCCGGTACTTGCGGCCCTTCGCCTTCAGCTCGACGTCGATGCGGTTGTTCTTGGTCTGGAGCGTGACCTTCTTGACCTGGCCGTCCTCGACCTGGTTGAGGAACTGCGAGTAGACCGGGTCCTGCTGAGTCTTCCCAGGGCTGATCAGCTTCTGGGCGAAGAACGCCAGAACGACCACAATCAGGATTGGAAACGCAGCGCTCTTGAAGAATCTGCTCACGATGAGCCTCGGCCCAGACCAGTACGCACGGTTCGACGTTTCGTCTCAAAGTGCGCGTCGAGTGAAACCACAGCGTAGCAGCGGTGTAGCGCTCTCCTTACGGGTTTTCGCCCGCTAGCACGGCCACGTATGGGAGGTTTCGGAAGCGCTCAGCGTGGTCCAGCCCGTAGCCGATCGCGAAGCGATTGGGGATCTCGAAACCCACGTAGCGGATCGGCAGGTCCACCTCGCGCCGCTCCGGCTTCGTGAGCAGAGCGCAGACTTCCAGCGTCGCCGGGTTGCGCCCCGTCAGCATCCGGAACAGGTAGGACAGCGTCAGCCCGGAGTCGACGATGTCCTCGACGATCAGGACGTGGCGGCCCTCGATTGGCGCGTCGAGGTCCTTGAGGATCCGCACGATGCCCGACGAGTCCGTCGAGGACCCGTACGAGGACACCGCCATGAAGTCGACCTCGCAGTCCACCTCGAGGTGACGCATGAGGTCGGAGAGGAAGAAGACGGCGCCCTTGAGGACGCCGATCAGGAGCAGGTCGCGGCCGGCGTAGTCTCGGGAGATCTCCTGGGCCAGCTCGCGCACTCGGTGCGCCAGCTCGTCCGGCTGGACCAGGATGTCCCCCACGCGCGCGTCCGTCATGAGCCCGCGAGTGTAGACCGGCACCGCCGGCGCTACGTCTGCTCGCGGTCGATCCACTTGGGCTGCACCGTCCCCGGCTCGAACTCACCTAGCCGGTCGATGAGCCTGCGCGGCTCGCGCTCGACCATCAGCATGGCCCGGTGCTCCTCGCGTACGAAGCGCTCGCGCACCGCGTGCTCGAGGAAGTCGACGATGCCGGCGTAGTAGCTCTCCACGTCGAGCAGCCCGCAGGGCTTGCGGTGCAGGCCGAGCTGCGCCCAGGTGTACACCTCGAACAGCTCCTCGAGCGTCCCCAGACCTCCGGGCAGGGCGATGAACGCGTCGGACAGCTCGGCCATCAGCGCCTTGCGCTCGTGCATCGAGCCCACCACGCGCAGCTCCGACAGGCCGCGGTGACCGATCTCCCTGTCCACGAGCGCCTGCGGGATCACCCCGATCGCCTCGCCGCCGGCGCCGAGCACCGAGTCGGCCAGCACGCCCATCAGCCCGACCGCGCCGCCCCCGTAGACCACGCCGATGCCGTCGTCCACCAGCAGCCGGCCCAACTCGGCCGTGGCCTCGGCGTAGGCCGGGTCCGCGCCGGGGCTCGATCCACAGAAGACGCAGAGGCGCTCCACCGGCTGAGCGTAGATCTTCGGCTAGAGGAACGGCTCGCCCGGCAGCTCGGGCGCGTCGCGCCCGGTCAGCCAGCGCATCACGCTCGCCCCCACGTCGGCCAGCGGGCCGTCGTGGCGGCGGCCGCCGTGGCCCTCGAACGCCGCCAGCAGCGGCGCGTACTCGCGCGTGTGGTCGGTGTGCGGGGCGTCTGGGTCGACGCCGTGATCGGCTGTCAGGACGAGCAGGTCGTCGGGGCCGAGCAGCCCGAGCCAGCCGGCGACCGCGCCGTCGATCTGCCGCAGAGCGGCGTGAAAGCCCTCCACGTCGTGGCGGTGCCCGTAGACCTGGTCGGTGTCCACGAGGTTCACGAAGATCAGCCCGTTCTCGAGTTCGGCCAGCAGGCCCGACGTGACCTCGATCCCCTTCGCGTTGGTGCCGGCCTCGTGCTTCACGTCGATCCCCACCCCGGCGAACAGGTCGCGGATCTTGCCGACGCCGTGCACCGGCACGCCGGCGTTCTGCAGCTCCTCGAGGTAGGACCGGCCGGGCGGCGGCGCCGCGTAGTCGCGCCGCCCTTCGCGGCGCTCGAAGGCGCCCGCCACGCCCTCGAAGGGGCGCGCGATCACGCGGCCGACGCGGTGCTCTCCGTTCATCACCTCGCGCGCCGCCTCGCAGGCGCCATAGAGCCCGGGCTCGTCCAGCACGTCCACGTGGGCGGCGATCTGCAGGACGGAGTCGGCCGACGTGTAGACGATCAGCTCGCCGGTCTCGAGGTGGTGCGGGCCGAAGTCGTCGAGCACGTCGGTGCCGCTGTAGGGGCGGTTGCAGCAGAAGCGGTGCCCGGTCGCGCGCGCGAGCGCATCGATCACGTCGGGCGGGAAGCCGTTCGGGTAGGTGGGGAGCGGGCTCTGCGGCACGACTCCCATCAGCTCCCAGTGGCCGGTCGTCGACTCCTTGCCCGGTCCCAGCGGCGCCAGCCTGCCGTGGAGGACCGGCTCCGGCGCCGGCGACACGCCGCGCAGCGGCAGGATCGACCCGAGTCCGAGCCGCTGCATCGTGGGCAGCTCCAGGCCGCCCACCCGCTCGGCCAGGTGACCCAGCGTGTTGGCGCCCGCATCGCCCTCGTAGGCGTCCGCATCCGGCAGCGCGCCGACGCCGCAGGCATCGAGAACGATCAGGGCCGCACGACGCATTGCGGGGCGATTATGTCGCTGCCTGAGGCTGATCGCTCGCACTCGGCCGAGCCGAGCGCTCGCGACAAGACGCGCCATACTGGTGATGTGATCCGCCGGCTCCCACACGTCGACCGCGTGGGCATCGAGGAACGCGCCGCCGTGCTCGGCAAGCGCTCGATCAAGACCACTGCCAAGCAGCAGGGCATCCGCCTTGCCGTGTCGATCGTCGACCTGACCACGCTCGAGGGCGCCGACACCGCCGGCAAGGTGCGCCACCTGTGTGCCAAGGCCGTCTGTCCCGCGCCCACAATGCCCGAGATCCCCTCTTGCGCCGCCGTGTGCGTGTACCCGTCGCTCGTGGGCGTCGCGCACGAGGCCCTTCAGGGGACGGGCGTGAAGGCCGCCTCCGTGGCCACAGCCTTCCCGTCCGGTCAGGCATCGCTCGAGGTCAAGCTGCGCGACACCGAGGACGCCGTGGCGGCCGGCGCCGACGAGATCGACATGGTGATCTCGCGCGAGGCCTTCCTGGCCGGCGACGACCACCGCGTGATGGAGGAGATCCTCCGGGTCAAGGAGGCCTGCGGCGACGCGCACCTCAAGGTCATCATCGAGGCGGCGGAGCTGGGCTCCTACGACCACGTGCGCCACGCCTCGATGATCTCGATGGAGGCCGGCGCGGACTTCGTCAAGACCTCCACCGGCAAGGCGGCCAGCGGCGCCACGCCCGGCGTGGTGCTGGTGATGCTCGAGGCGATCCGCGACTACGCCGAGCGCAGCGGCCGCGCGGTCGGCATGAAGGCGGCGGGCGGCGTCTCGACCAGCAAGGCGGCGCTGCACCGGCTGGTGCTGGTCAAGGAGACGCTCGGCGACGAGTGGCTCACCCCCGACCGCTTCCGCATCGGTGCCTCCTCGCTGCTCAACGACCTGCTGATGCAGTACCAGAAGACCCAGACCGGCCGCTACGCGCGCCCGGAGGACTTCTCGAAGGAATGAGCACGCCCGAGACCCGTACGAGCATCGTCTGGGACTACGCGCCGGCGCCCGAGTCGCCCGACCACGTGCGCCTGCGCGACAGCTACGGACTTTTCATCGACGGCGACTTCCGCGACCCCGTCGACGGCACCCGCGTGCCGTCACTGAACCCGGCCACGGAGGAGCCCGTGGCCGAGGTGGCGTTCGCGGGGCCGGCTGACCTGCGCCGCGCGGTGGAGGCGGCCCGCCGCGCCCAGCCGGCCTGGGCCGCGCTGTCGGGCCTCGAGCGCGGCAAGTACCTGTTCCGCATCGCGCGGCTGATCCAGGAGCGTGCCCGCCAGCTGGC
>JACCSF010000392.1 GCA_013813135.1 Thermoleophilaceae bacterium
CCCAGCTGAACGAGAACGCCGAGGCAGCCGCGTTCTGGTCCGAGCTGCCGGAGGCCGGCCACAACGAGATCTGCTCCTGGCAGCGGGGGAGCGCCGCTGCGCCGCTCGCGGGCGTGTTCCTGGAGGACCCCGACCACCACCCGCGCGTGCAGCGCCGCCTCGAGCTGACCGCCGCGGCGGTCCAGCGGACGGGCGCACCGGCCGTCGGCGTCGCGGCCCGCGGGGACACGCGACTCGAGCGCGTCCTCTCGCTCGTTCTGCTGGGCGATCTTGTCAGCGTGTACGTGGCGGTGCTGGAGGGCGTCGACCCGACGCCCGTCGAGGCGATCGACGGCTTCAAGTCGGCGCTGGCCTAACCTTGACACGATCGTGGTAAGGTTTGCCCCGGTATGGAGGGGCTCACGATCAACGAGGCTGCGGGGACCACCGGCTGGTCACCGCGAATGCTGCGCTACATCGAGAGCGCGGGCCTCATCGAGCTCCCCCGCACCGAGTCCGGCTACCGCATCTTCGGACCGGGCGAGCTGCAGCGCCTGCGCACGCTGCGCGAGCTGCTCGCCCGGTTCGACTGCGCTCTGTCGGATGTCGCCTTCGCCCGCCGGCTGAGCGCCGACCTGGACCTGCGCACATCCCTCGACCGCTGGTTCGAGGAGCGTCCGCAGCGTCCCGAGGGTGTCGCCTCCGGCGACTGGCTCGGCTGGGAGCAGGACAAGCACGAGCGCCTGCTCGCTCTGGAACCGCCACGCTCCGGCCCGGGCCAGCCCGCGCCCTCGCGCACAGCACCTCGCTCCGGCGCGGGCCAGCCCGCGCCCTCGCGCACAGCACCACCCCCGAACATCACGGAGAACGCCGTCGCATGACAGTCACCGAAACCACGCCCACGCAGCAGGATTTCAAGGTCGCCGACCTGTCCCTCGCCGACTTCGGCCGCAAGGAGATCACCCTCGCCGAGCACGAGATGCCGGGCCTGATGGCCATGCGCGAGGAGTACGGGGAACAGCAGCCGCTCAAGGGCGCGCGCATCACCGGCTCGCTCCACATGACCGTGCAGACCGCCGTGCTGATCGAGACGCTGGCTGCTCTCGGCGCCGACGTGCGCTGGTGCTCCTGCAACATCTTCTCCACCCAGGACCACGCCGCCGCGGCCATCGCCGCGGCCGGCATCCCGGTGTTCGCCTGGAAGGGCGAGAGCCTCGAGGAGTACTGGTGGTGCACCGAGCAGGCGCTCGCCTGGGGTGGGCGGGACGGCGTCGACGGGCCGAACATGATCCTCGACGACGGCGGCGACGCCACGCTGCTCGTGCACAAGGGCACCGAGTTCGAGAAGGCCGGCGCGGTGCCGGACCCGGACTCGACCGACAACGAGGAGTTCAAGGTCATCCTGACGGTGCTCAACCGCACCCTTTCCGAGGACCCACAGCGCTGGACGCGCCTCGGCCAGGGCGTCCAGGGGGTGACCGAGGAGACCACCACCGGCGTGCTCCGGCTCTACGAGATGCAGCAGGCCGGCACGCTGCTCTTCCCGGCGATCAACGTCAACGACTCCGTCACCAAGTCGAAGTTCGACAACCTCTACGGCTGCCGCCACTCACTGATCGACGGCATCAACCGGGCCGTCGACGTGATGATCGCCGGCAAGACCGCCGTGATCTGCGGCTACGGCGACGTCGGCAAGGGCTGCGCCCAGTCGCTGCGCGGCCAGGGCGCGCGCGTGCTGATCACGGAGATCGACCCGATCTGCGCGCTGCAGGCCGCCATGGACGGCTACCAGGTGGTGCGGCTCGACGACGTGCTGGAGACGGCTGACATCTTCATCACCGCCACCGGCAACAAGGACATCGTCATGGCCGGCGACATGGAGCGCATGAAGCACCTGGCGATCGTCGGCAACATCGGCCACTTCGACAACGAGATCGACATGGCCGGCCTGATGCGCCTGGACGGCATCGAGCGCAACAACATCAAGCCGCAGGTGGACGAGTGGCGCTTCAGCGACGGCCACTCGATCCTGGTGCTCTCCGAGGGTCGCCTGCTCAACCTCGGCAACGCGACCGGCCACCCCAGCTTCGTGATGTCGAACTCCTTCACGAACCAGACGATCGCCCAGGTCGAGCTGTTCACCAAGAACGACGAGTACGAGAAGCAGGTCTACGTGCTGCCCAAGCACCTCGACGAGAAGGTCGCCCGCCTGCACCTCGACGCGCTCGGCGCGCAGCTCACCGAGCTCAGCGCCGACCAGGCCGCCTACATCGGCGTGCCGGTCGAGGGGCCCTACAAGAGCGACCACTACCGCTACTAGATGACATCCGGGGGCTCGCGCCCCCGGAC
>JACCSF010000005.1 GCA_013813135.1 Thermoleophilaceae bacterium
CTTCCAGGCGGTCCAGCCATACCGGCTCGTGCTGTTCGGCGAGAAGACGTCGCTGGAGCCGGTGCTCGCGCCGATCGCCGAGCAGCGCCAAGCAGACCTCTATCTGCCGACCGGCGAGGCGTCGGACACGATGATCCACCAGCTCGCCAACACGGCGGCGGAGGACGGGCGCCGGACGGTGGTCTTCTACCTGTCCGACTGCGATCCGGCCGGCTGGCAGATGGCGATCTCGGTCGGGCGCAAGCTGCAGGCACTGCGGGTGTTGAAGTTCCCCGAGCTCGACTTCGAGGTTCGGCCGGTGGCGCTGTTTCCCGATCAAGTCCGGGAGTACGGCTTGCCGTCTACTCCGTTGAAGGACGGCGAAAGCCGCGCCGACAAATGGGAGCTGGCGATGGGTATCCAACAGACCGAGATAGACGCGATCGCCACACTCCAGCCGGAGTTGCTCGACAGGCTCGTGCGCAAGGCGATCAGGCCGTTCTACGACGGCGGGCTCGAAGACCGCGTTCGCGAAGCGCGGCGCGACTGGGAGGAGCGGGCGCAGGTCGTCTTCGAGGACGCGTTCGGCGAGGACCGGCTCGATGACCTCCGTGCCGATGCGAAAGACAAGCTAGCCGACCTGGAGGAACTGGCCGTCGAGATAAACGAGCAGCTCCACGTCGACGTCCCCGCCGACCTCTCGGCGAAGCTGCCGGATCCGCCCGAGTTGCCGGAGCCGGCGCTGGGCGAGCCCGTCCCGCTGCCGTTGCTCGACTCGGATATGGACTACGGCGAGGCGACGCTGCGGCTGATTGCGCACCGGGAATACGAGGAGACGTGAGCAAGCTAACCCGTCTGCTCACCGTGCGGGAGGTTGCCGGACTGCTCGACCGCTCGCCGGAAACGATCCTGCGCTGGGTGAGGGCCGGGAAGCTCCCCGCGATCCGGCTGCCTGGCGGCGCGATCCGCTTCCGCGAGGAGGACCTCGACCACTGGATCTCCCTCCGAGTGACAACACCCGCTACACTCCAAGTGACAAGTTCAACGACACACGGAGAGACGTTATGACCGACACCGCCGAGAAGACCCGCGAGACGCGCCTACGTCGCATGGCCAAACGACAGGGTTTGACGCTTCGTAAGTCGCCCCGCCGTGACCCGCGGGCGTACGACTACGGCTCCTACATCCTCGTTGACTTGGATAACAACGTGGTGGTAGGTGGAGTCGACGGGTTCTTTCAGCACGGCCCCGACCTAGACGAGATCGAGCGGGCGTTGATGGGCGGAGGGGACCGCTGATGCCCGCCCTCCAACGGGGCTCCGCCTACCGGCTTGGCCCCAACCGCTGGGGGCTGCGTTGGCGCGATCACGCCGGTCAGCGCCGCCACAAGAGCCCGTTTCAATCCAAGTCCGCCGCGCTGGCCCACTACCGCGACGTGGTCGAGCCCGAGCTGCGCGGCGACCCGGTATCGGCGCCGGCACTGACGCTCGCGGAGTTCGTGCCGCTCTACCTGGAGCGCCACGCCGCGGCCGTGCGCCCGCGCACGATCCAGACACTGCGCGAGCGCCTCGCGCACGCGGTGGCCGCGTTCGGCGCCGTGCCGCTGAGCGACCTCGAACGGATGTCCGGCGAGATAGCCTCGTGGCAGGCCCGACTACCCGAGCGGTCGCGCTACGGGATCGTGCAGGCGCTGCGGCAGACACTCGGCGCCGCCCTTCGCTGGGGCCACATGCGCACGAACCCGGCGCTGACTGCGGGGCGCAACCGCCAGCCCTCACCGCGGGAGGTGCGCACCTTCACCCGCGACGAGGTCGACGCGATCGCCGCCGAGCTGCACCCCGCCTACCGGGCGCTGCCCGCGTTCGCCGCCGCGACCGGGCTGCGCCCCGAGGAGTGGCAGGCGCTCGAACGTCGCGACATCGACCGCCAGGCACGGATCGTCAGCGCCCAGCGCACTGTCTCCGGCGGCGAGATCATGGAGTTGGGCAAGACCTCCGGGGCGCGGCGACAAGTTCCACTGTCGCGCAGGGCGCTCGACGCCCTCGACGCGATCCCGCCGCGCCTCGACACGCCGCTGCTGTTCCCCTCGCCGCAGGGCGGGCTGCTCAACCTGGACAACTGGCGCCGTCGCGTGTGGGCGCCCGCCATCGAGGCCGCGGCGGTCCGCACACCCGCCAGGATCTACGACCTGCGCTCGACGTTCGCCTCCGACGCGCTCGCCGCGGGCGTGCCGATCTTCACGTTGGCCCGCATCATGGGCACGTCCGTGCGGATGATCGAGCGCCACTACGGGGCGCTGCTCGACGGGGCCGGCGCCGGGATCGCCGATCGGCTCGACGCCCTCGACGCCGAGCGCCAACGGGCCGCGGGCGAACGCTGACGGCGTTTGGGCGTCTATTGGGCGTGGGCGCCGGGACCGTGACGGCTGAATCCCGGTCTACAACCAGCGCGAGCGACGGGACTCGAACCCGCGACCTCCGGCGTGACAGGCCGGCGCTCTAACCAACTGAGCTACGCCCGCGTGCGCGACGGTCGAGCATAGCGCCCGGGATCAGACCGTCGTCGGATAGCGTCCCACCGGTGCGGCTCCAGGACTCGACAGTGCTGCTCACCGGCGCCACCGGGGGCATCGGCCAGGCGATCGCCCGCGCGCTCGACGAGCGCGGCGCGCGCGTGCTGCTCACCGCGCGGCGGACCGAGCAGCTCGACCAGGTGGCGGCGGCTCTCGGCGGCCGGCCGCTGGTGCTCCCGGCCGACCTCACCGATGCCGCTGAGGCCGCCGCGCTGGCCGAGCGGGCCGGTGCGGTGGACGTCCTCGTGGCCAACGCGGCGCTGCCGGCCTCGGGGCCGATAGACGAGTTCTCTCCCGAGCAGATCGATCGCGCGCTGGACGTCAACCTGCGCGCGCCGATCCAGCTGACGCGCGCGCTGCTGCCCGGCATGGTCGAGCGCGGCAGCGGGCACGTCGTGCTGGTGTCGTCGCTGGCGGGCAAGGTGGCATCGGTCGGCTCCTCGCTCTACTCGGCCACCAAGTTTGGCCTGCGCGGGTTTGCCGCGGGGCTGCGCGAGGACTTGCACGGCAGTGGGGTGGGGGTGACCGTGGTGTTCCCGGGCTTCGTGTCCGGCGCCGGCATGTTCGCGGAGGCCGGTGTGGCGCTCCCGCGCGGCGTGGGCACCCGCACGCCAAAGCAGGTCGCCCAAGCCGTGGTTCGCGGCATCGAGGAGGGACGGGCGGAGATCGACGTGGCGCCGCTGGGCCTGCGCGCCGGCGCGCTGCTTTCGTCGCTGGCTCCGGTCACGGCCGCGCGGATCCAGCGGCGGCTGGGCTCGGCCGAGCTGTCCGCGGCGCTCGCCGAGGGCCAGCGCCCGAAGCGCTGAGATGCTCTTCCGCCAGATCACCCACGACGACCTCGGCTGCGCCTCTTACGTGATCGGCGACGAGAGCGCCGGCGTGGCGGCCGTGGTGGACGCGCGGCTCGACATCGACGAGTACCTGAGGCTGGTCCGCTACACGGGCGTGCACATCGATCACATCCTCGAGACGCACAACCACGCTGATCACGTTTCGGGGCACGGTCGCCTGGCCGCCGCCACCGGGGCCACCATCCACATTCACCGCGAGGCCGCGGCCGAGTACGACCACGAGCCGTTCGACGACGGCTGGGAGCTCCAGCTCGGCAGCGTGCGGGTGCGCGCGCTTCATACGCCCGGGCATCGGCCTGAGCACACCGCCTTCGCGCTGATCGACGCCGACCGCGGCGACGAGCCCTGGGCCGTGCTCACCGGCGACTCGCTGTTCGTCGGCGACATCGCCCGCCCCGACCTGGCGGTCGACAGGGGCGAGGGCGCCCGCCTGATCTTCCATTCGCTGCACGAGCAGCTGCTCACCCTGCCCGACACCTGCGAGGTCTGGCCCGGCCACGTCGGCGGCTCGCTGTGCGGTGGACCCGGTATGGACATGAAGGCTTCGTCGACGATCGGCTTCGAGCGCGCGCACTCCGAGCTGCTCGCGATCACCGACGAGGACGAGTTCAGGTGCAGGGCAACGGCCGCCCTGCGGCCGCAGCCGCCCAACTTCGAGAGCATCGTGGCGCTCAACCGGGGGCCGCTCGTGGTGGAGAGCGCGGAGGTCCACCCGCTCACGCCGCGCCAGGTCGACCAGGCCTGCACCGACGGTGCGCTCGTGGTCGACGTGCGCACCGAGCTCCAGTTCGACGAGGCCCACATTCCCAACTCGGTGAGCATCACCGCCCTGCGCGCCGGCTTCGGCTCGAAGCTGGCCTGGCTCGTGGAGCCGGGCCAGCGCGTGGTGCTTGTCGGGCGCGACGACGAGGACGCCCGCGCGGCCGCGGCGCTTGCCGAGTCCGTGGGGATCACCCGGATCGCCGGCTTCTTGGCAGGCGGTATGACCAGCTGGCGCGAGGAGCGGCGCGGTGTGGACCGGATCGAGCGCATCACGGTGCCCGAGCTGCACGAGCGCCAGGACGAGCTGCAGATCCTCGACGTGCGCGAGCAGGACGAGTGGGACGCCGGCCACATCCCGGATTCGGTGCACGCGCCCTATCACGACATCCACGAAATGCCCAGTGGGGTCGACCCCGAGCGGCCGGTCGCCGTCATCTGCAGCTCGGGTCAGCGCGCCGCGCCCGCGGCCAGCCTGCTGCGCCGCCACGGCGCTCGAGAGGTCCTGCACGTGGTGGACGGCGGGGTTCCGCGCTGGCGGCGCGAGGGCCGGCCGATCGAGACCTAGCCGGCGGGCGTGTCGTGCACCGCGTAGCGGTCGCGACCGGTGCGCTTCGCGCTGTACATGGCGAGATCGGCCACTGCCAGGAGGCTTTCGTCGTCTGCGTCCTCGGGCAGCTCGCCGCTGCACGCGACGCCGACGCTCGCTGTGACCGCGACCGGCTTGCCGTCGCCGCCATCCACGTGCAGCTCACGCAGAGCCTGCACGAGATCGATCGCCAGTATCTCGCCACCCTCGCGTGGCGTGGTCGGTAGCAGTACGGCGAACTCGTCGCCACCCAGGCGGGCGGCCAGGTCGGTGTCGCGCACCCGCTCGCTGAGCAGGTTCGCGACTGCCTGCAGCACGAGATCGCCGACCGCGTGGCCCATCGTGTCGTTGATGTCCTTGAAGTCGTCGAGGTCGACAATCAGCAGCGACGACTCGCCGCCGTAGCGGCGGTCGCGCGCGAGCTGGCGGCTCAGCTCGGTGGCGAACACGCGCCGGTTCGCGATGCCCGTCAGCATGTCGTGGTCCGCTTGGTGGCGCAGCTCGCCCTCGAGTCGCCTGCGCTCGGTGATGTCCATGACCTGGGCGATGAAGTAGCGCGGCTCACCCTCGGCGCCGCGCATCAGCGAGACCGACAGGAGCGCCCACACCGGCGATCCGTCTGTCTTCGTGTAGCGCTTCTCCATCTCGTACTTCCGCAGCTCCCCGCTGAACACGCGGCCAAGCTCTTCGAGATCCTCATCGAGGCCTTCGGCGTCGGTGAGCTCCTGGAACGACTTGCCGAGCAGATCCTCCTCGCCGAAGTCGAACATCTGGCAGAGCGCGTCGTTGACGCGCAGCAGGTTGCCTTCCAGCGAGACGAGCGTAACGCCGATCGGGGCGTGGTCGAACGCGAGCTCGAAGCGCGCCTGGGCCTCCGCCAGGCGAGCGCCCGCCTGGCGCTGCTCGGTCACGTCGGCAAATGAGGCCACCACCGTGTAGGGGGGCCCGTCGTCGGAGAGCCGGCGGGTGGAGGTGCGCAGCCAGTGCACGGAGCCGTCCGACCCTGAAAAGCCGAGCGTCTCCTCGTCGATCTCGCGTCCGGTCACGCGGGTGATCTCGGCGGGCAGCTGGTCGTTGGCCACGGGCGTCCCATCGGTGCGGACGCCGCCCCACGCCAGGTCGGCGGTCGGTCTGTCTTCGTAGCTCTCGTGCAGGTCGTCGAGGATCTTCCGCGCGGCGTCGTTGACGTGAACGGTCACTCCGTCCGGCCCGATGATGCTGACCGCCTCGGCGATGCGGTCGACCACCAGCGCGATGCGCTCCTCCGCGGCGCGGCGCTCGGTGATGTCGAGCAGCGAGCCCAGCAGGCTTGTGACCTCCCCCGCATCGTCGCGCAGGGCGGTGGCGTGGCAGGCCACCCAGCGGATCTCGCCGCCCGGACGCCGGAAGCGGAACTCCGCGTCGTAGTCGCGGCCCGCGCTGCACGCGGCGCGCCAGTCGCGCTGTACGCGCTCGCGGTCGTCGGGGTGGACCGCGCTGCGCCCGGCCAGCGCCTGGGCTTCGGACAGGCCGGTGATCTGCGTCCAGTGCTCGTTGAGGAAGATGAGCTTCCCGTTCGGGTCGGTCTCGAAGATCCCGACCGGCGCCTGGCTCGTGAGCGTGGTGAACCGCTGCACGTTCTTGCGGCTCTCGCGCTCGAGCACGGCCTGGATCGCCTCGTGCTCGCGCACGGCTCCGACCGCGCTGAAGATCAGGCCCTGGATCAGCGCCGCGACGACGACGACCATGATCGACAGCCCGAAACGCTGGCCGTACAGTCCCCCGTTGGCGCCCACCTGGACCAGGGCGCCGGCGGCGAACGGAAGTATGAGCGCGGGGCCCATCAGCCTGCGGGCGGCGGCCTCGCCGCCGCCCGAGTGGGCGAACCACGCAGCGGGGGGCATCTCAGGCCGCAGCGCGAACACCCCGGTCAGCACGACCACGAGCCCGAACGCCGTGTTCAGCGACATGCCGTGCGTCGAAGAGGTGCCGAAGAGATACGGCACGCCGATCAGGTAGCCGGCCACCGCGAGCCCGACGACGGCGGCGGCGCCGGCGCCCAGGGCGCTGACCACGAGGTGCCCGACGGGGCTCCGCCAGCGAGCGGTCAACAGACAGCAGCCGAGCAGGACGAAGGCAGCCACCGTGTGGGTGGCCGGACGCCCCGGATGCTCGGCGCCCATGTCGACCCCGAACAGGTTGTCGATCCCGAAGCTCGCGCTTGTGGTGTGCTCGATCAGCGTCGCGCCCGCGACCGCGATCACGAACAGCGCGCAGGCGAGCCCGAGCGCGGCGCTGCGCCGAGACTCGCCGAAGGCGCCCGCCTCCATCATCAGCGCGACCCCTGACGCGGCGAACATGAGCGCCGTGTTGGGCATCGCCGCGGGAAGCGACGGGGCGAGGCGGATCAGCACCCCGGCGTCCGTCGCCCAGCCGATCAGAATCAGCAGCCCAAGCAGGATGGCGAACCCGCCGCAAGCACGCGCGACGAGTGTCAGCTCCCTGGGCGGAGGCGCACCCACGTCCACCCAAGGAGGATCGGCACCCCTCGAGCAGATCTTTACCCTCCGGGCGCGTTACATGGTCGGACGTTGAGCCGAGCTGTCCGGCTCCAGCCGGTCCTTCTCGAAGTCGAGCGCCACCCGCACGATGCGCGCCTGCTCGCGCTTGTGGGCGGCGGAGTAGCCCTCGCCGGCCGCGGCGCGCAGCTGGCGGCCGACGTAGTCGTACGAGAGCCGCTCCGGCAGGATCTTCGCCATGCGGCGTCGCATGAACGCGCGTCCGCCCATGTTGCGCGGCTCCTCCTGAACCCAGACGACGCGCCGCAGGTTCGGGTAGCTCTCCATCAGCTCGATCAGCTCCACCTCTGGGAAGGGGTAGAGCAGCTCGACGCGCGCCACGGCGATGTGAGGGGCGGCCTCGCGCTCGTCGTGCGTCGCGATGTCGTAGTAGACCTTGCCTGAGCAGAGCACGAGCTTGGTCACCGCCTCGCGGCCGGCGGGCAGCGCCGGATCGTCGAGCACGCGCTCGAAGCCGCCCTCGGCGAGTTCGGCGACGGTCGACGTGGCGGCGGGCAGGCGCAGCAGGCTCTTGGGTGTCATCAGGATCAGCGGGCGCGGCTTCGAAACCAGCGCCTGCCTGCGCAGCAGGTGGAAGTACTGCGCGGGCGTTGTGCAGTTGGCCACCCGGATGTTGCCCTCCGCCGCCATCTGGAGAAAGCGCTCGAGGCGGGCGCTGGAGTGCTCGGGGCCCGAGCCCTCGTAGCCGTGGGGCAGCAGCAGCGTCAGCCGCGAGGTCTGCCCCCATTTTGCGAGCCCGGAGATGAGGAACTGGTCGACGATCACCTGCGCCGAGTTGACGAAGTCGCCGAACTGGGCCTCCCACAGGACGAGGGCGTCCGGCGCCTGCACCGAATAGCCGTATTCGAAGCCGAGGCACGCCTGCTCCGACAGCGGGCTGTTGTGCAGCTCGAGGGGGGCGTTGGCGTCGCGCAGGGTCTGGAGCGCGCACCATCGCTCCCCGGTCGCGGCGTCGTGCAGCACGGCGTGGCGCTGGCTGAAGGTGCCGCGCTCGGTGTCCTGCCCGGTCAGCCGGATCGGCACGCCCAGAGCGAGCAGCGAGGCGCAGGCGAGCGCCTCGGCGTGCGCCCAGTCGATGTGCCCATCCGGATCCTCGAAGGCGGCCCGGCGGCGATCCAGGAACGGCTTGAGCTTGCGATGCACCTCGAAGCCGTCGGGGACGCGCAGCAGCTGGTCGGCGAGCGTGCGCAGCGTGTCCTCCGGAAGCGTCGTCCGCGGCTCGCGGCTCATCGTGCGGTCAAGCTCGTGCTGGCCGGTCTCGGGTGGGCCGCCCATCGACTCCTTCAACGCCGTGTGCGCCTCCCCGACCTTCTCGTAGGCCCGGCGCTCGATCCGGTCGGCCTCCTCGGCCGAGACCACCCCTGCGCCCGCGAGCCGCTCCGCGTAGAGCTTGCGGACGGGCGCGTGCTTCTTGATTCGCTCGTACATGAGCGGCTGGGTGTAGGCCGGCTCGTCCGTCTCGTTGTGGCCGAAGCGGCGGTAGCCGATCAGGTCGATCAGCGCGTCGCGGTTGAAGGTCTGCCGGAAGGCGTGCGCGAGCCGAGCGGCCGAGACGCAGGCCTCGACGTCGTCGGCGTTGACGCGGATGATCGGGATGTCGAAGCCCTTGGCGAGGTCCGACGCGTAGCGGGTCGAGCGGCTCTCGTCCGGGTCGGTGGTGAAGCCGAGCTGGTTGTTGGCGATCACGTGCAGCGTGCCGCCGGTGGTGTAGCCCTCGAGCGCCTGCAGGTTGAGCGTCTCGGCCACGATGCCCTGGCCCGGGAACGCGGCGTCGCCGTGGATCAGCACCGGCAGGACGGCGTTGGGATCGTGGGCGAGCTCGCGCGCCTTGCGGCTGGTCTGGTCGGCGCGGGCGCGCCCCTCGATCACCGGGTTGACGTACTCGAGGTGGCTCGGGTTGGGCGACATCGTGACGGTCACGCCGCGCCCGGATTGCGTGCTGTACGTGCCGGACGCGCCGTAGTGATACTTCACGTCGCCGGTCCCGCCCTCGGGCGCGGCAGTGTCGATGGACAGCGTCTGCTCGCCCTCGAACTCGACAAGGATCGACTCGTACGGGCGACAGACGTTGTGGGCGAGCACGTTGAGGCGGCCGCGGTGCGCCATGCCCAGGACCACCTCGCGCGCCCCCGCCTCGGATGCCAGTTCGATCGCCTGGTCGAGCATCGGCACGAGCGAGTCGAGGCCCTCGATGGAGAACTGCTTCTTGCCCAGGAAGGCCTTGTGCAGGTAGTTCTCGAGCGCCTCGACCTCGGACAGGCGCTCGAGCAGGAACCGCTGCTCCTCGGGGCTGAACGGCTGCCGGTACGCGCCCGACTCGATCGCCTGGCGCAGCCACACGCGCTGCTCGTGCTCAGAGATGTGCTCGATCTCGTAGGCGATCGTGCCCGTGTACACGTCGCGCAGGCGCGGCAGGGCGTCCGCGAAGGTCTCCCCCGGGACCGCGACGCGCAGCACCGAGGCCGGGATGCGCCGCATCAGCGCGTCGGTGAGGTTGACGGTGGCGGGGTCGAGCGCCGGGTCGCCGACGGGGCTGGAGCCGAGCGGGTCGAGTTCCGCCGCCAGGTGGCCGTGCATTCGGTGAGCCTTGACCAGGCTGGTGGCGGCCTGCACGGCTTGCAGCAGCGCCGCGTCCGCCACCGGCGAGGCGGCCGGCGTTGTCGCGGCCGGGACCGGCTCAGCGGCGGTGACGGGCGCCGGGCCGTCGTCGCCGCGCATCACCGCGTCCAGGCCGAGGGCGTCGAGCACGCCCTCGTAGAAGTCGTCCTGGCCCTGCAGCAGCTGGTCGACGCGGCGCAGGAAGGCGCCCGACTCGGCACCCTGGATCACGCGGTGGTCGTAGGTCGAGGTCATTGTCATGACCTTCTGGACGCCCAGCTCCTGCAGGCGGTCGGGCGCCACCTCGGTGAGGCCGGGGGGGTAGCCGATCGCGCCGGTGGCCACGATCGTGCCCTGTCCGGGCATCAGCCGCGGCACGCTTGCCACCGTGCCGATGCCGCCGGGGTTGGTGAGGCTGATGTTGGCGCCGGTGTAGGCGTCGGGCGGCAGCGTGTTGTCGCGCGCGCCGGCCACGAGCTCGTCGTAGCGGGCGACGAACTCGGCGAAGGCGAGCTCGCCGGCTCCCTCGAGCACAGGCACGACCAGCGAGCGCGTGCCGTCCTTGCGCTCCACGTCGACGGCAAGGCCGAGGCTGATCGCGGCGGGGATGACGCGCTGCGGCTTGCCGTCCTGCTCGGCGTAGGAGTTGCCCATCACCGGCATGTCGCGGGCGGCCTGGACGACGGCCCAGGCGATCAGATGCGTGAAGCTGAGCTTGCGGCCGGCCTCCTTGAGCTCGCGGCGGCGCGCGGCGAGCACGTCCACCTGGAGCGTCCGGAAGCTGGTGGCGGTTGGGATCGAGCGGCTCTCGTCCATGAAGCGGGCGAGCGTGGCCGCCGGGCCGCGGATTGGCTTGACCTCGGCCGCGGAGGGGGCGGCCGCCGGCGCGCTGGTGCCCCCGCCGAGTGCGGCCTGCACGTCCTCCTTCGTCACCCGCCCGCGCGGGCCGCTTCCCTCGATCGACTCGAGGTCCAGACCGTGCGCGGTGGCCATGCGGGCGGCAACGGGAGTGGCGTTGGCCGCGCCGTTGCCGGCCGGAGCGGGAGCGCGCTCTCCTGCCGGGCGCTGGTCCGTGGGCTGAGCGGCCGGCTGCACGGGGCCCGCGGGCGCGCCGGCGCTCGCGGCGATGCGGCACAGCACGGCGCCCACTGCCACGGTGGAGTCGGGTTCGGCCAGGATCTCGGCGATCGTTCCCGCCACAGGGGCGGGCACCTCGGCGTCGACCTTGTCGGTCGAGATCTCGACGAGCACGTCGTCGACCGCGACCTCGGCCCCTGGACCGACGCGCCACTCCAACACCGTGCCCTCGGCCACGGAGTCGCCCATCTCGGGAAAGACGACGTCGACGAGCTCGCCCTCGGACGCGCCATCGTCAGGCGCTGCGGCCTCGGGCTCGGCATCCCCGTCGGCGGGCGCCGCGGCCGCGGGCGCCGCACCGTTTCCGTCGACCGCGATCTCGCCGAGCGCCGCCCCCACCTCCACGGTGGAGTCCGGCTCGGCGAGGATCTTCGTCAGCGTGCCGGAGGCGGGCGCGGGCACCTCGGCGTCGACCTTGTCGGTCGAGACCTCGACCAGCGGCTCGTCGGCCTCCACGCGATCGCCAACCTGTTTGAGCCACTCGAGGATCGTGCCCTCGGTGACTGACTCGCCCATCTGGGGCATGCTGATTTGCACGGTGGTCGCGCGTGTGGCCATCCCGAAGGTCAAGGGTATCTCCCCCGGAGCGGCATGACCGGGCCTATCGCGACATGCGAGGGTTTCGTCATGTCCGAGCGGCGGCGCAAGCTCTGGGGTTGGGGCTATGAGGACCAGCGGTCTTCGCTCGGGGAGTTCGAGCAGATCGCACGCGGCGCTCGGGAGCACCTGGGCTTCGGGCCGGCCGAGGTGGAGTTGCCACCCCAGCTAGAGGACATCGATCTTCCGGCCGCGCGGCTCGAGCCGCCGCGGGCGCTGGCGGCCATCTGCAGCACCGACGCCTACGAGCGCGTCACCCACGCCTACGGCAAGGCCTACCGCGACCTCGTCCGAGCCCTCCGCGGTCGCTTCGACCACCCGCCGGACGTCGTCGCCCACCCCGGCGACGAGCGCGAGCTGGAGCAGCTGCTCGACTGGTGCGCAGGGGCCGGCGCGGCCGCGATCCCCTTCGGCGGCGGCACCAGCGTCGTTGGCGGCGTCGAGCCGCGCCTGGCCGGCGACTACGCCGGCGCCGTGACGATCGACCTCGGCCGCATGGACCGCGTCCTCGATGTCGATTCAGTCTCCCGCGCCGCTCGCATCCAGGGCGGCGCCACCGGCCCGGGGCTCGAGGAGCAGCTCAAGGGCCACGGCCTGACCCTGCGCCACTACCCGCAGTCGTTCGAGTGCTCGACGCTGGGCGGCTGGATCGCCACCCGCGCCGGCGGCCACTTCGCCACGCTGCACACGCACATCGACGACTTCGTGGAGTCGGTGCGCGCCCTAACGCCGAGCGGTGTCTGGGAGAGCCGCCGGCTCCCGGGGTCGGGCGCGGGCTCGAGCCCCGACCGGATGCTGATCGGCTCCGAGGGCATCCTCGGTGTGATCACCGAGGCGTGGGTGCGCGTTCAGGAGGCGCCCCGCTTCAAGGACTCGGCCGCGCTGCTGTTCGACGGCTTCGAGCAGGGCGCCGACGCGGTGCGGGCGCTCGCCCAGTCCCGCCTCTATCCCTCCAACTGCCGCCTGCTCGATCCCGGCGAGGCCGCACTCACAAGCGCGGCGCCCGACGGCAGGGCGTTGCTGGTGCTCGGCTTCGAGGCGGCAGGTGACCCCGTCGAGGCGTGGATGGCCCGGGCGCTCGAGCTCTGCCGCGACCACGGCGGGGTGCCGCGCGAGAAGCGCGGGGAGTCGGAGGGGGCCTGGCGCGATGCCTTCCTGCGCGCTCCCTACCTGCGCGACAACCTGATCGCCGCGGGCATCCTGGCCGAGACGTTCGAGACGGCGATCACCTGGGACCGCTTCGAGATGTTCGTGGCCGGTGTGCGCGAGCGCGCCGCCGCGGCGCTCGGGCCGGACGGCCACATCACGGTGCGCATCACGCACGCCTACCCCGACGGCGCCGCGCCCTACTTCACGGTGCTGGCGCCCGCGCGGCGCGGCTCCGAGCTCGAGCAGTGGGACGAGGTCAAGGCCGCGGCCTCGGAGGCGATCGAGTCCGCCGGCGGCACGATCACCCACCATCACTCGGTCGGGCGCGATCACCGGCCCTGGTACGACCGCCAGCGCCCGGACCTCTTCGCGCAGGCCCTGCGGGCCGCGAAGGCGGCGATCGACCCGCAGGGCATCCTCAACCCCGGCGTGCTGGTGGACCCGTGACCGCTGGCGGACCCGTGACCAAGCCGGCGGACCTGTGACCACCCGCAAGCGCGAGCTGTCGCGCGCGGACCGCATCCTGCCGGGCCTGTGGCGGCTGCGCCTGCCGCTGCCGTGGCCGGGCGTCCCGCACGTGAACGCCTTCGCGATCGCGGCGGTGGACGGCGTGGTGCTGGTGGACACCGGGCTGCATGAGCCCGGTGCCATGCATCAGCTGGAGCGCGCGCTCGATCAGGCCGGCCTGGGCGTGGAGCATGTGCGCCTGCTGGTCTGCACGCACGCCCACTCGGACCACTACGGGCTGGCAGCACCAATCATCGAGCGCGCCGGCTGCGAGCTCTGGATGCACCCCAACCACGCGCACATGACCAGGGCGGCCCAGGACCCCGAGCGCGCGTTCGAGCGCCGTTTCGAGGTCGCCCGCCAGAGCGGCGTGCCGGCCGACAAGCTGGCCGAGGCCAAGCAGGCTCGCGCGGGCCAGGGCTTCGGCATCGCGGAGCTCGTGATGCCCGACCGCCACCTGCTGCCCGAGGTGGAGGTCGAGACCGACCTGGGCACGTGGCAGGTCTACGAGACGCCGGGCCACGCGCCCTCACACGTGGTGCTGCACCAGCCCGAGCGCGGCCTGCTGCTCTCGGGCGACCACCTGCTCGGCAGGGTCTCGCTCTACTACGACTACGGCTACTCGCCCGACCCGGCCGGCGAGTTCCTGTCCAGCCTCGACGTGGTCGACGAGCTCGACGTGCAGCTCGTGCTGGCCGGGCACGGTCGCCCCGTGCGCGAGGCCCGCGCCCTCGCCGAGGCGAACCGGCGGACGGTCAACGAGCGCCTCGAGCGGGTGCGCCGCGCCATCTCGAAGGGCCCGCGGACGCCGTTCGACATCGTCCCCGAGATGCTCGACTCAGAGCTGCCAAACGCGATGATGATCAGCTGGGGGCTGACCGAGACGCTCTGCTACCTGCGGCACCTGGAGCGCCTCGGCGAGGCGGCTCCCGTGGCGGACGCCGAGCCGGCGCTCTGGGGGATGACATCCGGGGGCTCGCGCCCCCGGGCC
>JACCSF010000059.1 GCA_013813135.1 Thermoleophilaceae bacterium
AACTTCCCCGCCGCCGACTACGCCGAGGCGTTCGAGACCGCCTCGGCGGCGGGGCTCGGGTGCACGGTGCATGCGGGCGAGTGGGCCGGGGCGGACAGCGTTTGGGCCGCGCTGCGGCTGCCGGTGAACCGCATCGCGCACGGGGTCCGCTCAATCGAGGACCCGGCGCTCGTCGAAGAGCTGGCCGAGCGCGGGATCGTGCTCGAGTGCTGCCCTACCAGCAACGTGGTCCTGGGCGCCTTCGAGAGCTACGAGGACCACCCATTGCCGCGCCTGCGGGCCGCCGGGGTGAGGGTCACGCTCGGGTCCGACGATCCGCCCTACTTCGGGGCCTCGATCGGCGGTGAGTACGCCGTCTGCAGGGAGCGTTTCGGCTTCGACGACGAGGACCTGCTGGAGATCACCCGCACCGCGATCGAAGCCGCATTCTGCGAGAAAACGCTCAAGAATGACTTAATCCGAAGCGCGTAGTTCAGGGTGTAGGCTGGCGCGTCCCCGGCCCCTCGGGGCCTGCCCTGCCTTCAGCACAGAGGGAGATTGCACGTGAGTAGGACGTACCGGCTGTTGGTCCTGGCGCTTGTCGCGGCGCTCTCACTCGGCATCGTCGCCTGCGGTTCGGACGACGACGACAGCGGAGACACGGGCGGTGGTGCCGCCGACAAGGCTGCCGAGTCGATCAAGGCCGGCGTCGTCACGGACATCGGCGGCCTCAACGACCGCTCGTTCAACTTCCTCGCGAACAAGGGCCGCAAGGACGCTGAGCGCGAGCTCGGCGCCGAGACGCGCGTGTTGATCTCCGGCAAGGCCGGCGATTACATCCCGAACCTGACAACCCTGGCTCAGCAGCAGTACGACCTGATCGTCCCGGTCGGGTTCCTGATGGCGGACGCCACCAACACGGTCGCCAGCAAGCTGCCGGACTCGAAGTTCGCGATCGTCGACTTCTCGGCCGCCGGCCTCAAGGACAAGCCCACGAACGTGGAAGGCCTGCTCTTCAAGGAGCAGGAGGCGGGCTACCTGGCCGGCTACCTGGCGGGCCTCTGGGCGAAGGACAACGGCGCGAAGGTCATCTCGACCGTGGGCGGTCAGAAGATCCCGCCGGTGGACCACTACATCGCGGGCTTCCAGGCGGGGGCCAAGAAGGCCTCTCCGGGAATCGAGACGCTGAACGCCTACTCCCAGGACTTCATCGACCCGGCCAAGTGCAAGGAGATCGCGCTCGACCAGATCGACAAGGGGTCGAAGGTGGTCTTCCAGGTCGCCGGCCAGTGCGGGCTGGGCGCGCTGGACGCCGCGAAGGAGAAGGGCGTCCAGGGAATCGGCGTCGACGCCGACCAGGCATACCTCGGCGACCACATCCTCGCCAGCGCCCTGAAGAAGGTCGACGTGGCGGTGTTCGACGCGATCAAGCGCGCCCAGGACGGCACCTTCAAGGGCGGCACCGACGTGGTCGCCGACGTGAAGAACGGGGGCGTCGGTCTCGGCAAGATCGGCCCCGCGGGCGAGAAGTACGCGGACCAGCTCAAGCAGGTCCAGGACCAGATCGCCGCGGGCGAGATCAAGGACATCCCGGATACCGTCAAGTAGCGAGTAGGTTCAGTACTCGGTGAGCGCCGACGCACCCGCTCTCGAGCTACGAGGCATAACGAAGAGGTTCGGTCCCGTCGTGGCAAACGATGGGATCGACTTCGACCTGCGCCCCGGCGAGGTGCACGCGCTGCTCGGCGAGAACGGTGCCGGGAAGTCGACTCTGATGTCGATCCTCTACGGGCTCTACCGGCCCGACGAGGGCGAGGTCCGCGTCAAGGGCGAGCCGGTACACGTCGACTCGCCCTCGAAGGCGATCGACCTCGGCATCGGCATGGTCCACCAGCACTTCATGCTCGTGCCGGTCATGAGCGTGACGGAGAACATCGTGCTGGGCGGCGAGCCGCGGCGGCGCGGCGGGCTGCTGGACGTGCGCGAGGGCGCCCGGCGGGTGCGCGAGCTGTCCGAGCGCTACGGCCTGGCGGTCGACCCCGACGCGGTGATCGAGGACATCTCCGTGGGCGCGCAGCAGCGCGTCGAGATCCTCAAGACGCTCTACCGCGACGCGCGCATCCTGGTGCTCGACGAGCCGACGGCGGTCCTGACCGCCCAGGAGACTGCTGAGCTCTTCGAGGTGCTGCGCGCGCTGCGCACGGACGGCGTGGCGATCGTGTTCATCAGCCACAAGCTCGGCGAGGTGCTCGAGATCGCCGACCGTGTGACGGTGCTGCGGCGCGGCAAGAAGGTCGACACGGTGCCGGTCGAGGGTGCCACCGAGCAGAGCCTGGCGCGCCTGATGGTCGGCCGCGACGTGCTCCTTCAGGTCGAGAAGCCGGAGACCGGGCTCGGGGCGCCGGTGCTGGAGGTCGGGGACCTGCAGGTGCGCGACGACCGCGGCCTGGAGGCGGTGCGCGGCGTGTCGCTCAACGTGCGCGGAGGCGAGATCGTCGCGCTGGCGGGCGTGGACGGAAACGGCCAGCACGAGCTGGTCGAGGCGATCGCGGGGCTGCGCGACGCCGAATCGGGCACCGTCGCCATTGCCGGGGAGGACGTGTGCGGGCGCGGGGTGCGCGCCACCTGCGACGCCGGGGTGGCCCATATCGCCGAGGACCGCCAGCTGCGCGGGCTGGTGCTCGACTTCACGCTCGCCGAGAACCTGGCGCTGCGCGAGTACCGCTCGCCGCCGTTGTCGCGGGCGGGCTGGCTCAACATCGGACACATGAACTCGCGCGCTCGCTCGCTGCTTCAGGAGTTCGACGTGCGCGGTGGCAGCGAGAGCACGCTCGCCGCCTCGCTGTCGGGAGGCAACCAGCAGAAGGTCTGCATCGCCCGCGAGATCGCGAGCAACCCGCAGCTGCTGCTGGCGCACCAGCCCACGCGCGGGCTCGACGTGGGGGCGATCGAGTTCGTCCACCGGCGGCTGGTCGCCGAGCGCGACAGGGGCCGCGGGATCCTGCTCGTGTCGCTCGAGTCCGAGGAGGTGCGATCGCTGGCCGATCGCATCCTCGTGATCTACGAGGGGCGGATAGTGGGCGAGTTCCCGCCCGACGCGTCGGAGGAGGAGCTCGGCGTCGCCATGACCGGCGGCAAGGGCCAGGCCGCGGCGTGAGCGACCCGCTCGAGCCCGGCTCCATCTCGGCACAGACACCGGCCTCTCGACTGGCGGCCTACATACGCGGCGGCGGCGTAGTGGTGCCGATGCTCACCGCCCTGCTCGCGTTCGCGATCGGCGGGCTGGTCGTGCTGCTCACGGGAAACGACCCGATCGCGACCTACAGGGCGATCTTCGAGGGCACCGGGCTGCAGTGGCTGTTCCCCTGGGTCACCGGCGAGGACCGGACGCTGGCGGCGCTCAACCTCCAGCAGACGCTGATCGTCACCACCCCGCTGATCCTCGTCGGCCTGGCCGTGGCGTTCGCGTTCCGTGCCGGCCTGTTCAACATCGGCGGCCAGGGCCAGTACATCGTCGGGTCGATCGCGGCGGTTTGGGTCGGCTCGTCCTTCGCCGGGATGCCGAGCTTCCTCCACATCGTGCTCGCGATCGCGGCGGCCTGTCTGGCGGGCGCGTTCTGGGCCGGCATCGCGGGCCTGCTGAAGGCCACGGTGGGCGCCAACGAGGTGATCTCGACGATCATGCTCAACTACATCGCGCTCTGGATCGGCGTGTACCTGTTCGCCCTCGGCGGGCCGCTGCAGAACGAACGCGACCCGAGCGTGCCGGTCTCCAGCGATGTCGTCGAGTCGGCGCGCCTGCCGGTGTTCTGGGGCGACCCGATCCTCCAGGGCCTCCACATCGGGCTCTTCATCGCCCTCGCGGCCGTGGTGGCCTTCTGGCTGCTGCTCAACCGCTCGACCATCGGCTACGAGGTCCGGGCGGTCGGCCTCAACCCCGAGGCGGCGCGTTACGGCGGCATGAGCGTCGCCAAGAACTACGTGCTCGTGATGGCCGTCTGCGGCCTGTTCGCCGGCCTCGCCGGCGGGCTCGACGTGCTCGGCTGGGAGTTCCGCCTCGCCACGAACGACATCCAGGTTTCGCAGATCGGCTTCCTCGGGATCGCGGTGGCGCTGCTCGGGCGCAACACGGCGGTGGGCACCGTGGCGGCCGCGCTGCTGTTCGGGGCGCTCGTCAGCGGGACGTCGCAGCGCAACCTCGATCCGTCGATCTTCCAGCCCGAGCTGGCCGCCAACCTGACGCTGATCATCCAGGGCCTGGTGGTGCTGGTCGTAAGCGCCGACGTGCTGGTGCTCGGAGTGCTGCGGCGCGGGCGCGGCCTGATCTTCCGAAGGCGCGGCCCGCCACCGGCAGCCGCGCCGGAGGGCGAGGCGTGAGCGCGGCCACCG
>JACCSF010000076.1 GCA_013813135.1 Thermoleophilaceae bacterium
CGCCCGGGCAGCTGGCGTGCCTGATGCGTGATGATTGCGTCGTGGGCGAGGGAACGATCGCTTGACCGAGCAGCAGGAGCGCATCGACCTGAAGGCGCCCCTGTCCGGCGACTTCCAGGCGGTGGTACGGCTGATCGTCGGCGGTATCGCCGAGCGGGTCGACTTCGCCTTCGAGGAGATCGACGACCTGCAACTGGCGGTCGAGCGCCTGCTGGCGGAGGCCGGAACGACCGGCAGCGTTCGCCTATCGTTCGAGGTCGGCGCGAACGGGATCCGCACCCGCATCGGCCCCCTGAGCGAGACGAAGGTCGCGGAGGCGCTCAAGGACGGCGACTTCGTGCCGGGCCAGCTGACGCTGCGGCGCATCCTGCAGACCGTCGTCGACTCGTTCGGCGTCGACCGCGCGGACGATGGCGGCATCGTGGTTCGCCTGGAGAAGCTGAAGGGGCCCGCGTGAGCGCGAACCAGAGCGCGAACGCCCGCCGGGCCGCCGGCCCCGAGAAGGCCCGCGAGGAGGATCGTGAGCTGCTGCGGCGCTACCACCGCAACGGCGACACGGGCGCGCGCGAGCAGCTGATCCAGCGGCACCTGCCGCTCGTGCGTTCGCTGGCGCGCCGCTACGCCGGGCGCGGCGAGGCGCTGGAGGACATCGAGCAGGTCGGGGCGATCGGGCTGATCAAGGCGATCGACCGCTTCGAGCTCGAGCGCGAGGTCTCGCTCGCCACCTACGCCACCCCAAACGTCGTCGGCGAGATCAAGCGGCACTTCCGCGACAAGGGCTGGGCGATCCGCGTGCCGCGTGCGCTGCAGGAGCTCAACGCGTCGATGTCGGGCGCGATCGAGCGCCTCACCGCCCGGCTCGGCCGCTCTCCAAGCATCGCCGAGATCGCGGAGGATCTGAAGACCACGCCGGAGGAGGTGCTCGAGGCGATGGAAGTGGGGTCCGCCTACTCGACCGTCTCGCTCTCGACGGGCCCGAGCGGCGAGGACGATCTGGACCCGCTCGAAACGATCGGGGGTGAGGACGCCGGCTTCGAGCGCTCCGAGGACAGGGCGGCCCTCCAGCCCGCGCTCGAGCGCCTGGCGCCGCGTGAACGCGAGATCCTGCGCATGCGCTTCGAGGAGGGGCTGCCCCAGACGCAGATCGCTCACCGAGTCGGTCTGTCGCAGATGCACGTCTCGCGTCTGATCCGCAAGTCCCTCACCGTGATGCGCGAGGAATTGCTGCGATAGCCGCAAAGCACCCGGCTCGGCCGGGTGCGCGCGGACCACAAAGTTCGAAATCACTCCGTTAAGGGCAGATTGTCGTCAGATTGGGCGGGGTCGGGGATGTCTCCCAGGGGGGTATCTTCCGCCCGGCGGGCAGACCAGCCCGTGAAACGAACTTGGAGGGATTCTGAATGGGGAAGCTCGGCAGACGTGCGCTGGCGCTCCTCCTTGCCGCTCTCTCGATGTCCGTCATCGCCGCTTGCGGCGGGGACGATGACAGCGGGGACAGCAGCGGCACCGGAGGCGGCGGAGGCGAGGCGAAGAACGGCGGATCGATCACGATCTCGCAGACCTCGCAACCAGACTTTATGGACCCGGCGCTGACGTACACGGTGAACGGGATCGAGCCGCTCTGGCTCGTCTACACCCCGCTGCTGACCTATCCGCGCACCGGGGACGCCGAGAAGGACTCGCTCGTGGTTCCCGGCTTGGCCGAGGACTTGCCGACCATTTCGAAGGACGGCAAGACTTACGAGCTGACCCTGCGCAAGGGCCTGAAGTACTCCGACGGCTCGCCCGTCAAGGCCTCGGACTTCGAGCACGCCGTCAAGCGCGTGCTGAACCTGGAGTCGGGCGGCTCGGCCTTCTATCTCGGGATCGAGGGAGCGCAGGACTACATCGACGCCGACAAGTGCGACGCCGACATCAAGGGGATCGAGGCCGACGACAAGACCGGCACGATCACGATCAACCTGAGCGAGCCGGACGGGTCGTTCTCGAACGTCCTGGCGATGTGGTTCGTCGGCCTCGTGCCGGGCGACACGCCGTGCAAGAACCTGACCGAGAGCCCGCCTCCGGGCGTGGGCCCGTACAAGGTGACGGAGTCCGTGCCGAACCGGCAGTTCGTGCTCGAGAAGAACACGAACTTCCCAGATCTCGGTCCTGACATCCCGGCCGGGCATGTCGACAAGATCACGACCAAGATCGTCAAGAGCGCGCAGCGCCAGGCGCAGGACGTGATCTCGGGCGAGCTCGACTACATGCAGGACCCGCCGCCGGCGGACATCAAGCCGGAGGTCAAGGCGAAGTACTCGGACCGGTACAAGGAGATCACGACGGCCTCCACGTACTACATGTTCATGAACAACCGGGTGGCGCCCTTCGACAAGAAGGAAGTGCGCGACGCGGTCAACATCGGGCTGGACAAGCCCGCGCTCGCCCGCCTGTTCGCGGGTGAGGTGGCGCCGGGCTGCTCGTTCCTGCCGCCCGGCCAGCCGGGCTTCGACGAGGCCCTCGACGTCGACGACTGCCCGTGGGGCAACCCCAACGAGCCGCCGGACATCGAGAAGGCGCGCCAGATGATCAAGGACGCCGGTGTGGCCGGGGCGGACGTGACCGTCTACGGCAACAACGACGATCCGACCGACAAGGTCACGGAGGCCTACGCAGACCAGCTGACCAAGCTGGGCTTCAAGGCCAAGCCGAAGATCCTCGACGGGGGCGTTTACTTCCAGACGATCGGAAGCGCCAAGGAGGCCCCGCAGACGGGCTTCGCCAACTGGTTCCAGGACTTCCCACACCCGAAGAACTTCTTCTTCCTGGTGGACGGGAAGTCGATTCAGCCGACGAACAACCAGAACTTCGGGAACGTGGACGACCCGGAGATCACCAAGGGGATCGCCGAGCTGAACCAGGAGCCGGAGATGACCGACGAGGTCGCCGCCAAGTGGGGGGACCTCAACAAGAAGCTGGTGGAGCGGGCATGGATCGCCCCGTACGGCCACCGCAAGCTGGCGACGTTCTTCTCGGAGCGGATGGACTTCGACAACTGCGCGAGGTTCCACCCGGTCTACTTCAACGACTACTCGAGTTTCTGCCTCAAGTAGGCGTTGACGCTGCCCACCCGGGAGGGCGCTTCGGCGCCCTCCCGGTCGGGTAGTGTGTCGCGAGGAGGGAACCTTTTGCAGGGATGGCCACCGAGCCTTTAACCGAGCAGGCCGGACTCCAGGGCCCGGCGGCCTGGGAGCAGGAGGCCGAACGCGAACACGTTCACGGCCTGGGCCCCTGGCGGCTCGGCTTGCGCCGCCTGCGCCGCAACCGGGTGGCCATCGGCTTCGGAGTCCTGTTCGTTCTGCTCGTGCTGTCGTGCTTGGCCGCGCCGCTGTGGGCCAAGCACGTCGCGCACACCACGCCCACCGAGAACCACCTGTCCGACACGATCAAGCTGGACGGGAAGACCACGAACGTGGTCGGCTTGGACGGCGTGCCGATCGGGCCGACCTACCAGGGCGAGTTCTTCCTGGGGGCCGATCCCAACGGCCGCGACATCATGGTGCGGCTGCTCTACGGCGGTCGCAACTCGCTGATGATCGGCGTGGTCGCGGCTTTGATGACCACCATCCTGTCGGTCGTGCTGGGCGTGATCGCCGGATACTTCCGCGGCTGGCCGGATCTGACCATCAGGTCGCTGCTGGACATCATGTGGTCGTTCCCGGTGCTGATCCTCGGCGTGGCGCTGGGCGTGGCCCTCGCCCTCGGCGGCCTGCAGCTCGGCCCGATCACGATCGGGGGTGACTCGCTCTTGATCCCGATCTTCATCATCGGGCTCGTCTACGTGCCCTACATGGCCAGGCCGGTGCGCGGGCAGGTGCTGGCGCTGCGCGAGAAGGAGTTCGTGGAGGCCGCACGCGCCCAGGGCGCGGGACCGCTGCGGATCATGTTCAGCGAGGTCGTGCCCAACCTGGCCTCCACGATCCTCGTCTTCTTCACGCTGCTGATCGCCAACGCCGTGCTGCTGGAGTCGGCGCTCTCGTTCCTCGGCGCGGGCGTGAGGCCCCCGAACCCATCGTGGGGCACGATGATCGACGAGGGCGTAGACCGCATAGCGACCGCCCCGCACCTCACGATCGTGCCGGGCCTGATGCTGGTGCTGACCGTGCTGTCCCTGAACGTGTTCGGCGACGGCGTGCGCGACGCGCTCGATCCGCGCGCCAAGGTGCGGCTGGAGCACTAAGGGGCGCATGGGCCGCTTCATCGTCCGCCGCGTGATCCAGATGGTGCTCGTGATGTTCGCCGTGTCGGTGCTCACGTTCCTGATCTTCAACGTGATCCCGAACAGCGATCCGGCCGTGCGCATGTCGGGCAGGCAGGCGAGCGAGTCGACGATCGAGGCGATCCGCGAGGAGTGGGGCTTCAACGACAGCCTGCCCCAGCAGTACATCACGACGATGGAGAAGGTCATCACCGGCGACCTCAAGTCGCAGTTCACCCAGCTGTCGGTCGGCAAGGAGATCGTCAAGGGCCTCCCGCGCACGTTCTCGCTCGCGATCGGAGCGGCGCTCCTTTGGATGTTCGTGGCGATCTGCTTCGGGCTCTACAGCGCGGTCAAGGCGGGCAAGTTCGCCGACCGCTTCCTGACGATCATCGCCCTGATCGGCATCTCGATGCCGGTGTTCTGGATCGGGGCGCTGGCGAACTACTACCTGGGCTTCAAGCTGGGCTGGTTCCCCAACGGCGGGTACGTGGAGTTCACGGAGGACCCGATCGACTGGTTCTACCACCTGATCCTGCCCTGGACGGTCCTGGCGATCCTGTTCATCGGCTTCTACTCGCGCGTGCTGCGCTCCAACGTGCTCGACACGATCAACGAGGACTACGTCCGCACGGCGCGCGCAAAGGGCCTGGGCGAGCGCCAGATCATGATCCGCCACGTGCTGCGCAACTCGATGATCCCGATCGTCACGCTCTGGGGGCTCGACTTCGGGGCCGTGCTGGGCGGCGGGGCGATCCTCACGGAGACGGTCTTCGACCTGCAGGGGGTCGGGCAGTACACCGCCGAGGCGATCGGTCAGCTCGACGTGCCGCCGGTGCTGGCGGTGACGATGTTCTCCGCGTTCTTCATCGTGCTGCTCAACGCGGTCGTGGACATCCTGTACGCCTACCTCGATCCGCGGATCCGGCTGCAGTAGATGGCAGACGCGCTGCTCAGCGTGGAGGACCTGCGCGTGTCGTTCGCGACCGAGGAGGGCGTGGTCGAGGCGGTCGACGGCGTCTCGTTCGACCTCGCCGCCGGCGAGGTGCTGGCGGTGGTGGGGGAGTCCGGCTCCGGCAAGTCGGTCACCGCGATGACGCTGATGGGGCTGACCCGCTCGCCCAACGCCCGGTTCGAGGGCACGGCGCAGTACAAGGGCACCGAGCTGATCGGGGCGAGCGAGGACGAGCTGCGCCGGGTGCGCGGAGCCGAGATCGCGATGATCTTCCAGGATCCGATGACCTCGCTGAACCCGGTCCAGCGAATCGGCAAGCAGATCGTCGAGCAGATCCAGGAGCACGAGGGGCTGCCCGACCAGCAGGCGAGGGAGCGCACCGTGGAGCTGCTCGAGCGCGTGGGGATCCCGCGCGCGCGCGAGCGGGTCGACAACTACCCGCACGAGTTCTCGGGCGGGATGCGCCAGCGGGTCATGATCGCGCTCGCGCTGTCTTGCAATCCGTCGGTCCTGATCGCCGACGAGCCGACCACCGCGCTCGACGTGACGATCCAGGCCCAGATCCTCCAGCGCATGCGCGACCTGCGCGAGGAGACCGGCGCGGCCGTGATCCTGGTCACGCACGACCTGGGAGTAGTGGCCGACATCGCGGACCGGATCGCGGTGATGTACGCGGGCCGGATCGTGGAGGAGGGGACGCTCGACCAGATCTTCTACGACCCGCAGCACCCATACACCTGGGGCCTGCTGGGGTCGATCACGCGCGTCGACAAGCCGCGCCCGGCGCGCCTGCCGGCGATCGCGGGGCTGCCGCCGTCGCTGGCGAATCGCCCTCAGGGCTGCCACTTCCGGCCGCGCTGCCCGCATGAGTTCAGCGAGTGCTCCAAGGTGCCGCCGCTGGAGGCGCACGTGCAAGGGAATCCCGAGCACCGCGACCGCTGCTGGCTGAGCGTGGACGAGAAGCTAGCGAAGCGCGAGGTGCTGCCGGGTGAGATCGGGCTGGCGTCGAAGGAGCACGCGCCCGCATGAGCGTGGAGGCCACCGAGCCGCGCGCCGACGACGGCGCGCCCGGTGACGCCGCCCCGCTGGTGGAGGTCGAGCACCTCAAGGTCTTCTTTGGCATCAAGCAGGGCATCCTGGTCGAGCGCGAGGTCGCGCGAGTCCACGCCGTCAACGACGTGACGTTCTCCGTCGACGAGGGGGAGACGCTCGGCCTGGTCGGCGAGTCCGGTTGCGGCAAGACGACGCTGTCGCGGGCGATCATGCGCCTGATCGACTCCACCGAGGGGTCGCTCCGCTTTCGCGGCGAGGACGTGACGAAGGCGGGGCGCAGGCAGATGCAGCCGCTGCGGCGCGAGATGCAGATGGTCTTCCAGGATCCGTTCGCGTCGCTCAACCCGCGCAAGCGCGTCGGTCAGATCATCGGCATGCCGCTGCGCCTGCACGGCTCCGACCGCCAGGGCGTCGAACCCCAGGTGCGCGAGCTGCTCGACAAGGTCGGGCTGCATCCCGAGCACGTCAATCGCTACCCGCACGAGTTCTCGGGCGGCCAGCGCCAGCGCATCGGCGTTGCGAGGGCGCTCGCGCTCGAGCCGCGCCTGATCGTGTTGGACGAGCCGGTGTCGGCGCTGGACGTATCGGTGCAGGCCCAGATCATCAACCTGCTCGACGACCTGCAGGACCAGTTCAAGCTGACCTACCTGTTCGTGGCCCACGACCTGTCGGTCGTCCGCCACGTGTCCGACCGGATCGCCGTCATGTACCTCGGCAAGCTGATGGAGGTCTCGCCCGCCGAGGAGCTCTACACGAAGCCGATCCACCCCTACACGAGCGCGCTGCTGGCGGCGATCCCGATCCCCGACCCGCGGGAGAACCGGCGGCGCGAGCGGCTGGTCGTCTCCGGCGAGCCGCCCAACCCGATCAACCCGCCCTCCGGCTGCGTGTTCCACCCGCGCTGCCCGCGCGCCACGCAGGTCTGCCGCGAGGAAGAGCCGCCGCTCGTCCGCTACCCCAACGGCCACCTGGCCGCGTGCCACCACCCGCTGAACGTCTCGGACGCCGAGATCCGCGACGCCGCGCGCGACCCAAGCAGCCCCGTGTCGGCCGGCGACAGCCTGCCCGGCACGACCGCTGACGCAGCGTAAATCCGCGTCGGCGCTGGCGCGCCGAGTCCTCCCAAAACACCTGCACCTGCGGCGAAATCCGCTGCCCCAAGCGGCAAGGTACGCGGTGTGCTGGCTTTGCACGGGTTCGTGCAGGAAAACGTGACAAAGGCTGCGGCGAGTCCTATAGTCCCCTCGCAGTCGGCAAGTTCAAGGACCTGAACCTCTGCAAGTGGAACGGAATCGGAGGACCTCGGATGGCTTTTCGCAAGTAGCGAGTGATTTTTGAGGGCCGCGCCTAGGCGCGGCCCTTAGTTTTTCCGGGCCAGGACCGGTCTTCCGGCCCGGGGTCGCAGTAGGGTGGAAGCGCGTTGTCTCGCGCGATTGATTTACTCCGCAACGAGCCCCGCGCACGCGTCTTTTTCGCCGCGCTCGCGCAGTCGTCGCTCGGTACGGGCGCTGCCTACGTGGCGCTGCTCGTGGTCGCGTTCGACCGCTTCCATTCGGGCTGGGCCATTGGCTTGGTCCTGTTTGCCGACCTAGTGCCGTCGATGTTGTTCGGTCCGGTCTTCGGTGCGGCCGCCGATCGGTGGTCACGGCGATCCTGCCTCGTGGTCGCCGATCTCGTCAGAGCCGCCGCCTTCCTGGGCATCGCGCTTGTCGACGGCTTCGTGCCGACCGTTGTGCTCGCCATGGTCGCGGGTGCAGGCACAACCCTGTTCACGCCTGCTGCCCTCGCCGCGCTTCCGAGTTTGGTCAACGAGTCACGGCTGCCCCCGGCCACGGCGCTCTTCGGCGCCGTTGCAGACCTCGGCTTCATCGCCGGGCCGGCGATCGCCGCCGGCGCTTTGCTGCTGGGCGGCCCCGACGTGATCTTGATCGCCAACTCGGCGACCTTCGCGGCGTCCGCTATCGCGCTGGTATGGCTGCGTTTCGGCGCTGCCCCCGCGGCGGAGCAGTCCGAGGCGAGGAAGGGACTGCTGCGCGAGGCTCGCGAAGGCCTCGGTGCGGTGCTGCAGATGGCCGGCGTGAGGGCCGTGATCGCCGCCGGGAGCGCGATGCTCCTGTTCGCCGGCCTCTTCAACGTCGCCGAGCTCCCGTTCGTGCGCGACGACCTCGACGGAGGGGATGCGGGTTTCGCGCTGCTCACCGCGATCTACGGGATCGGCTTCGTCGGAGGCTCGCTATCGGGCTCCAAGGGCGGGCATCCGGGTCACCTGAAACGGCGATTCCTGATCGGCCTGGCCGTGGTGGGCGTCGGGTTCACGGCGTTCGGAGCGGCGCCGGGGCTCGCCATGGCGGGGCTCGCGCTCGCGCTCGCCGGAGTAGGGAACGGGCTCATGCTCGTCTATGAGCGGCTGCTCATCCAGGTGACCGCTCCGGACCGGCTTATGGCCCGGGTCTTCGGGGTCAGGGACGCCCTCACCGCGTGGGCGTTCGCCGCGGCATTCCTCGCCGCCGGCGGCCTCGTCCAGGCAATCGGCGCACGGGCACTGATCCTGATTGCCGGCGTTGGCGGGCTCGCCGTTTGGGCTGGCTCGCGGGTCGCCCTCAGGAAGACGTGGGCGGACGAATCAGGCGAGCCGGATGAGCTGGGAGAAGCTGGCCTAGCTCGCCGCCGCGGCACCTTCAGGGGTGGGGCGGTTGGCGAGGAGGGCGCGGACACCGTCGGAGGTAGTGACGGCGGGAGCGCCCTGCTCGATCGCACTCACTAGCCCGGCGACAATAATCGGGTCGAACTGCGTTCCGGCGTTGTCGATCAGTTCCTTGGCCGCCGCCTCCGGCTTCATCGCCGCGCGGTAGGGGCGGTCGGTGGTCATCGCGTTGTAGGCGTCACAGACGAAGACGATTCGGGCGGCCAGCGGGATCTCCTCGCCCTTCAGCTGGTCCGGATAGCCCTTGCCGTCCCACCGCTCGTGGCACGAGCGCACGACCCCGCCGACACGGCCGAGCAGGCCGCCGACGCGATCGAGCATGAACTGGCCCTCGATCGTGTGATGCCTGATGATCTCGAACTCGGGCTCCGTGAGCGCGGCGGGCTTGTGCAGGATCTCCTTGGGGATCGAGATCTTGCCGACGTCGTGCAGCATCGCGGCGAACTCGAGCTCCTGGCGGCTCTCCGGGTCGATCTCCAGCTCGTCGGCGACGGCGTTGACGAGGTCGACGACGGAGCGCGAGTGATCGGCGGTGTACTCGTCCTCGTGCGCGAGCACGTCCGACAGCAGCATGACGGTGCCGCGGTAGGCGCGGTTGAGCTCGAGTGCGGAGGCGTAGCGGGCCCAACGCTCCTTCGAGAAGTTGTCGAGCATCCAGACGAGCGGAGCGAACACGAAGAGGAGCACGACCGGCTCGTCGACGGCCACCATCGTGCCGACGAAGGCGGTCGGCGAAAGGATCAGCTCCACCCGGG